>JBEBXB010000238.1:0-3709 GCA_040391885.1 Conexibacter woesei
GCCTCCCCTCTGCTCAGCGCGGCCACCCCTCCGCTTCGCGGTGCCTCCCTCCTCCGCTTCGCGTGTCTCCGAACATGCCTTTTTGGGCGCCATGAGCGCAATAGGACGTGTCCTCTGGCCCTCGCAACGGGTATTCGCCGCCGGACATGCCTTTTGACGCTCAATGCGCCCAAAAAGGCACGTTCTTCGAGCGCGGTAAGTTCGCGCCCCATTGACGGACCGCTCTCGGAAGGCAGGTTCGTCGGGCAGGCCTCGGGGGTGGCGCGGCAGATGTGACCTCGGCGTGATCTCGACGTTTGAATGTTCTTGCCTTCGTGGACCACCTGTGAGCACTTTCACGGCATCGTCCGAGCAGGTGCTGAATGAGAAAGCGATCACTTCACGAACGTCTGCTTGACGCCGCGGAACATCACCATGGCGTAGTCGGTCGTTCTCACCTGATCGATGCGGGGTTCTCTGCCGCGGCAGTCGACCACGCAAGACGGTCCAGCCGACTCTGCCCGGTCTTTCGAGGCGCCTATGCGGTGGGCCGCCCGCCCGAGACCACGAACAGCGTCTGGTACGCGGCGACGGTCACTGGCGGGCACGGCTCGGTGCTGATGGGACAGAGCGCCGCTCAGCTTTGGGGCATGCTCCAACAGCGGGATTCGCTGCCCCGTCTCGTGGAGGTCGGTCGACCGTCCGGGCTGAGGACGAGGACCATGCGGGGCCTTTGCCCCAGCCTCGATAACACGGAGCTCCACCTACGCCAAAGGACCTTTCGAGACGGTGAGGTGGTGACGAAGCACGGAATCCCGGTGACGACTCCCGCTCGCACCCAGATCGACCTCGCCGGCACGATCGGACCAAACGCTCTCAGCCACTGTTTCACCGAGGCATGTCGGTTGCACCTGATCGTCCGTCGCGATCTACCGATCCTCCTGGAGCGCTCGTGCGGTCTTCCGGGCGCGGCGCGGGTGCGCCGGCTCGCACAGCCGTGGGTGCCAGAGCTTGAGCTGACTCGATCTCCTCTGGAAGGCCGGTTCCTCATCGATTGGGTGGCGAGGGACCGGCGCATCCCCGAAGTGAACGTCGATCTTGGCATCTGGGAAGTCGACTTTCTTTGGAGGGCGGAGAAGGTAGTAGTGGAGTTGGACGGTCGGGCATACCACGACAACGACATCGCCCGCCACCGGGACGCCCGAAAGGATCGATGGCTCAGATCTCAGGGATACACGGTCCTCCGGTTCGGATATCACGACGTGCATGAGTTCGGCGAAACCACCTACGCCAAGGTCCGCCACCTGCTCGACGCGGCGTAGGTTCACTCTCCGAGAGGCACCGGCGGGGCGGGTCCTGCCACCCGACATGTCTTTTTAGGCGCAATGCGCGCGAAAAAGCATGTTCGATTGGCAGGAGAGGCGATCGACGGCGAAACCGTCGGTTCCGTGGGCAGTCGGGAAGGGGACTGTTATCCTTCGGCGGTCGCGCCGACCCTTTGGGGACGGCCGTGTGTTACAGGGAGAACGGGAGATTCGGCGTCGGCCGACTGCCCCGGCACGTCCAGCCAAGCCTCAATTCATAGGGAGAACCAGGAAACTCATGCGAAAGATCGTCGGCGTATTCATCGCCCTCATCGCCTCGCTCGCCATTGTCCAATCGGCGAACGCGGAAATCACCTCAGTCTTCAACGGCAAGCTGCCGTGCACCACCCAGCCGAGCGGCGTCCGTACCTGCTCCGGCCCGGGTGGCAACCCGTCCGACGCGGTCGCCGTCAACAAGGCCGTCGAGAACACGGTCGAGTCCTGGGACGGCACCCCGATCGACATCAACGTGGCTTTCCCGGACGCCACGGAATTCGGTCCCGGCCCGTACCCGATGGCGATGTACTTCCACGGCTTCGGCGGTGGCAAGGAGGGCTTCAACGGTGACCTCAAGCGGTTCACCGACAAGGGCATGGCCGCCTTCTCCATGACCGAGCGTGGCTTCAAGTTCTCCTGCGGCAGGAAGGAAGCGATCGACACCCTGGAAGCCGCGGACAAGAACTGCGAAGACGGCTTCATCCATCTGATGGACACCCGTTACGAGGTCCGTGACGCCCAGTACTTCGCCGGCATCCTCGCCGACGAGGGCCTGATTCAGCCCAAGAAGATCGGCACGGTCGGCGCCTCCTACGGTGGCGGCAAGTCGATGGCGCTCGGCGCCCTTCGCAACCGGATGATGATGCCGAACGGCGATCTGGCCCCGTGGAAGAGCCCCGCCGGCAAGGACATGGAGATCGCGGTCGCGGCACCGATCGTGCCCTGGACCGACTTCGCCTACGCGCTCGTCCCCAACGGCACCACCCTCGACTACACCACCGCCTCCCCTTACGGCAAGAAGTTCGGCGTCATGAAGGCGGCGATCATCAACATGCTGTTCGGCGCCGGCGACAACTTCTCCGGTGACAACGGCGCGGTCAAGCCGACCTGGGACATCGTCGGTTGGCGCGACATGATGTCCGCGGGCGAGTCCTATGAATCACCGACCGCGCATCTGATGCTCGACGAGATGACGAAACACCACTCGTCGTACTACATCGACAACTCGATCGCGCCCGCGCCGATGATCATCGCCGAGGGCTTCACCGACGACCTCTTCCCCGTAGACGAAGCCGTCCGGTTCTACAACACCGCCAAGACGGACCATCCGGACTCGACCGTCGGCCTGCTCTTCGCCGACATCGGTCACCCCCGGGCCCCGATCGCCGGCGACAACGCGCAGGGACGCCCCGCCGATCAGGAGATGGGCTTCGAGATCGTCGACGAATGGTTCAGCCACTACCTGCTCGGCCTCGGCACGAAGCCGGTCGAGGGAATCAAGATCAAGACCCAGGTCTGCCCGTACACCGAGCCGTCCGGCGGTCCGTATGACGCCACCAGCTGGGCCGCGCTCGCGCCGGGTGAGATCCGCCTGAGCGACCCCAAGTCCCGCGTGATCGAAGCCTCCGGCGGCGATCAAGGCGTCGCCTCGAAGTTCACGACCATCTTCGATGGCTGCACCCAGATCCCGGAGGTCAGGGAGAAGGGCATCGTCGAATACGACTTCCCGACCACCCCGGCCGGCGGATACACCCTCGCCGGCTCGCCGACCGTGATCGCCGACATCGCGGTCGAGAACGGTGCCGAGTCGCAGGTCGCGGCCCGGTTGCTCGAGATCAACGAGGGCCAGGAGCGGATCGTCGCCCGTGGCGTCTACCGCCCCGACAAGTCGGGCCGTCAGGTCTTCCAGCTGCACGGCAACGGCTACCGATTCGAGCCGGGCACCAAGGCCCGGATCCAGTTGCTGCCTCGAGATGGCGGCCTGTCCGAGAGCGGAATGGCGATGTCCTACGTCCGCCCCTCGAACGATCAGAAGGACGTCACCATCGGCAACGTCGAGGTTCGCCTCCCCGTGATGGAGAGCCCGGGCAAGCTCAACGGCCTGGTCAAGGCGCCGCTGAAGAAGGCCCTGCCCAAGGGATCGAAGCTGATGAAGGACTTCGCCTCCATCGGCGGTGTCGCTCTCGACGGTGCCCCGAGGGCAGCCGCGAAGGCAACCGTGAAGGGCAAGAAGCTCAAGGTCAAGCTGAGCTGCAAGACGGTCAACCTGTGCCGTTCGGCCAAGCTCTCGATCAAGGGCGCCAAGAAGAAGGGTCCGATCAAGACCGCCGTGGTCGCCAAGGGCAGCGGCATCAAGGTCCCGTCGGCCG
>JBEBXB010000239.1:0-3705 GCA_040391885.1 Conexibacter woesei
CCACCGGCGCCCCGCCCGGGCGGCGCGACGCAACAGCTAAATCCCCTCGGGGAACCAGATCGCGATTTCACGCGCCGCCGACTCATCAGAATCGGAGCCGTGAACCATGTTCAGGGTCATTTCGATGGCGAAGTCACCGCGGATCGAGCCGGTGGCGGCTTCGACGGGGTTGGTGGCGCCGATCAGCTGACGGGCGGCCGGAACGGCGTCCGGTCCTTCGAGCACGGCAGCGACGAGCGGGCCGCCTGTGATGAACTCGACCAGCTCACCGAAGAAGGGCTTCTCGCTGTGCTCGGCGTAGTGGTCGTTGGCGATCGCTTCGGTGGCGGTCAGCTTCTTGAGGGCGACGATGCGCAGGCCCTTGCGCTCGAAGCGGGCGAGTACCTCGCCGGTGAGGGCACGCTCGAAAGCGTCGGGCTTGACCAGGATCAGGGTCTGGGACATGGATTCGTACTCCGTATCGGTGTAGTAGAGGGGTTGGAAGAAGCGGTTCGGTGATTCGGTGGCCCGGCCGGTTACGCCCCGGGTTCAGGTGTCGCGGCCGCGGTTGATCGGCTCGGCCGCGGTGGGCTCGTCCGGATCGACCGTGATCTTGCGTCGGCTGGATCGCGGGCTGCGTGCCGACTTGACGTCGTCGGCAGCCGGTGCCGGTGTGGAAGAGCGGGAGCTGCGGGATTCGCCGTCGGTCTTGGTGACGGTTCCGGCTTCCGTCCGGGGGCGCCGTTTGGCGTCGCCGGAACCGGATCGGGCCCCGCCGGACGGGCGTGACTCACCGGCTGGACGCGAGCCGCTCGCCGGGCGCGCGCCTTCCTTGGTCCGGGATGAGCCTTTGGCGCCGCTGCCGCCTCGCGATCCGCTGCGGGAGCTCCGTTTGGGCGCGATCAGCGTGGTTTCGCAGTAGGGGCAGACCTTCCACTCGAGGCCAACCGGACGCGAGCAGCTGTTGCACGGCTCCTTGAGCCTTGTCCGGCAGCTGGGGCAACGCAGGAAGTCCGACTCGGTCGGTGTGCCGCATTTGTGGCACGAACTGTGCTCGAGATGCCGCAGGCGGATCTCGGATTCGTGGATCTCCGTCTCACGTTCCCGCACGTCCTCCAGGAACTCCGGCGGACGCAGGATCGTGTAGACGATCGTGCCGACGAAGGGGAAGAGCGAAGCCGCGGTGGCGCAGCCGACCAGGAACGGGTCGGATATGCGGCGGCGGGCGTCCGAGAACGTGAAGACGATCAAGGAAAGCCAGACCGCGACCATGACCAGGATCAGGATCGTGACGACGAGATTGAGGGCTGTGTTTTCGATTCCGAAGATGGCGAGAGGCATGAGCTTGCTAGAGGAACATCCTTCCGAATAGGTACCCGATGCCGAAGAAGACGAGGATCACTATCGCCACGACCGCAGCGACCAGCGCCATCATCGACAGCAGTTGGGAGCCAGTCTGACGATTCACCCCGTAATCGTCGCATAACCGTAGGTCACCGCCTCCCCTCCCTTGAGCTGGGAAAGAGATTGCCCGCCGGCCGTGGGATGTCAGGCGTCGGGGGCGAGCAGGAAGTGCGAGCCCGCGACGATCACGGTGCCACCGAGAGCCCGTGCGATCTCCCGGGCGCGGTCCAGTGCCTGCGACGGCCCGGCCACGACCTCACCGTCGATGCCGAGCTCGTTGCCGACCGCGAGAAGATCGGTGGCCGCCCAGGCGTGAGCCCCGGGCCTCCCCCACGCTTCGAGCGCCGAGGCCGGAAGCTCGGTGAAGACGGCGTGGTCGATCGCGTCCCGCAGCTCGGCCAGCATGCCGGGCGCGTCCTTGTCGGCGAGGACGGCGATGCAGGCGATGACGGGGCCGCTCCCGGCGATCTCCGGGAGGGCGGCGGCGAGCGCGGCCGCGCCCGGTCGGTTGTGGGCGACGTCGACGAATGTCAGCGGGTCGTTCCCGACTCTTTCGAGCCGCCCCGGGATCACGAGGCCGGCGGCGGCCACCGCGGTCGCGGCCGGGTCGAGTCGTCCCAGGTAGATCTCGGCTGCCGCGCTCGCGACGGAGAAGTTGCGGCGCTGGAACTCGCCGGCGGCCGCAAGGTCGGGCGTGTCCTCGGCAGTCGGCCGGACGATCCGGCAGTCCAGCCTGGCCGCCGTGGCGGCGGCCAGCGCGTCGACTTCCGGTGAGACGGGGCCGATGACGAGCGCGGTGCCGGGCCGCAGCACGGCCAGCTTCTCGGTCGCTATCTCGAGCTCGGTCTCACCCAGGTACTCGGTGTGGTCCAGTCCGATCGAGGTGAGGACGGTGGCCAGCGACGCGATCGAGTTGGTCGCGTCGAGTCGGCCGCCGAGCCCGGCTTCGATGACCGCGAGCTCCACTCCCGATTCGGCGAGGGCGAGGAATGCGGCGGCGGTGGCCACTTCGAACTGGGTGACGACCTCGCCGCTTTCGAGCGCCGCGTTCACGGTTTCGGCCGCTCGAGCGGTGGCTGCGACCGCTGCCGCGAAATGTCCGGGGTCGATCTCCCTGCCTTGGACGATCACGCGCTCGGACCATCGGGTCAGGTGCGGGGAGAGCGAACAGCCGGCCCGGACCCCGTGGGCCTCGGCGACGGCGGCGATCATCCGGGCGACCGAGGACTTGCCGTTGGTCCCGACCACGTGGATCGACTCGAACCTGTCCTGGGGTCGGCCGAGCTCGTCGGAGAGTCGGTTCATCCGTTCGAGCCCGAGCTTCCACCCGATCGGCACGAGTGAGTTCAGGTAGGTCTCCGCGTCGAAGCTTCCGGGGCCGGCGCCACCGGAACCGCGCGACCCGTCTGTGGGTGCGGCGGTCAATCCGGACTCAGCCGAGTTCAGCCAGTTCGACGATGATCCGGTCGAGCTTTTCGCGTTCCTCGGCCACGACCTCGGCCGGCGCCTTTTCGACGAACCGTTCGTTGCCCAGTTTGCCTTCGATCTTCTTGCGTTCGCCTTCGAGCTTGCCCCGGCGGGCGTCGAGTCGGGCAGAGACGGCGTCGAGGTCCAGCCCGTCGCTGGGACGGATCCCGAACCCGGCGACCGTGGCTACCGGCTCGCCGGTGCCCTCGCCGATCCGGACCCGGCCGAGTCGGCCGACGAACTCCGGTACGGAGGATGGGTCGCCGCCCGCGTCGAGCACCACCTTCGGCGGCACCCCGGCCATGTCGCGCCAGCCGCGCAGCTGACGGGTCAGCGCGATCGCTTCCCCGACCTCATTCTCGATCGCCTCGCTGCGGCGGGATTCGTCGGCGACCGGGAACTCGTGGACCACGAGGTGACCGTCCCGGTACGGGTGGTACCGCCAGATCTCCTCGGTCACGAAGGGCATCACCGGATGGGCCAGGGCCAGCGTCCGTTCCAGAGTGTGGAGCAGGACCTGCGAGACCTCGGCGTCGCCGTCGTAGATCCGTGGCTTGGCGATCTCCAGGTACCAGTCGCAGAGATCGGAGAAGACGAAGGAGTAGAGCTCCTGGGCGGCGTGCGCGAAGTCGTACTCGCCGAGCAGACGGGTGACGGTCGCCACGGTCGATTCGAGCCGGGACAGGATCCAGCGATCCTCGAGGGCGATCGGGTCCGCAGGCACCGAGCGATCCTCCGGGTCCTCCGTGTTCAGGAGGATGAGCCGGGAGGCGTTCCAGAGCTTGTTCGAGAGGTCGCGTCCCTGCTGGACCTTGGCGTCCGAGTAGCGGACGTCCTGGGTCGAGGACATCGCGA
>JBEBXB010000240.1:0-3703 GCA_040391885.1 Conexibacter woesei
GACATCAAGATCCTGGTGGTCGGCAACCCGGCCAACACGAACGCCCTGATCGCCGCCTCGGCCGCTCCCGACGTTCCGAAGGAGCGCTTCACGGCGATGATGCGCCTCGATCACAACCGGGCGATCGCCCAGCTGGCGAACAAGCTCGGCCGGTCGATCTCCGACGTGAAGAAGATGACCGTCTGGGGCAATCACTCGACCACCCAGTACCCGGACCTCACCCACGCCGAGATCGGCGGAGAGAACGCCTGGAAGGCCGTCGACGACGAGGCCTGGATCAAGGACGAGTACATCCCGCGGGTCGCCAAGCGCGGCGCCGCCATCATCGACGCCCGTGGCGCCTCCAGCGCCGCCTCGGCCGCGAATGCCGCGATCGACCACGTCCGTGACTGGGTGCTCGGCACCCCGGAGGGCGACTGGGTCTCGATGGGCGTCCCCTCGGACGGCTCCTACGGCGTACCGGAGGGCATCATCGCCGGCTTCCCGGTGACTTGCTCCGGTGGCGAGTACGAGATCGTCCAGGGCCTGGAGATCGACGAGTTCTCCCGCGAGAAGATCGACGCCACGGCGGCCGAGCTCTCCGAGGAGCGGGCGGCGGTAGCCGACCTCGGCCTGATCAAGTAGCAGCACGGCGGCCTCGAGCCGCCAACCGGGCCCAGTGCGGGCTCGGCACGAACTGAGCGCGGAAACCCTCGCCGGCGGGGGGTTCCGCGCACAGTTTGTTTTTCCACTATCCCGGTAGCCTGATCGCCGTGAGTGGACGTCCACGAGTAGTGATTATGCGAGAGCTGCTGCCGGCCGGCCGGGAGCCCCTCGAAGAGAGCTTCGATGTCGACTCTCTCGGCCTCGACGCGACCCGGGACGAGATGCTGGCCGGGGTCGCCGGTGCGGCCGGCCTGGTCACGGACCTGACCTTCGCCGTCGACGGCGACCTGCTCGACGCCGCGGGGTCGGACCTCAAGGTGGTCGCCAACTACGGGGTGGGATACGACAACGTCGATCTCGACGCCTGCGCCGAACGCGGCGTGATCGTCACCAACACGCCTGACGTCCTCACCGACGCCACCGCGGAACTTGCGCTTGCCTTGGCCATGTCGGCGGCCCGTGATCTGCCCGGCGCGGAGCGGGACTTGCGCGGTGGTAGCTGGGACGGCTGGAACCCGAGGCGGTGGCGCGGCTTCGAGCTGAGCGGAGCCACGATCGGGGTGGTCGGCGCAGGAAGGATCGGTGGCCGCTTCATGGAGCTGGTCGCCGGCTTCGGCGGTGACCGCCTGTACATGTCGAGAAATCCGAAGCCCGATCTCGAATCACGACTGGGAGCCGGACGGGTCGATCTGGACGAACTGCTTCGTCGCTCCGACCTGGTCAGCCTCCACCTGCCGGGCGGACCTGAAACTCATCATCTGATCGACCGGCGGGCCCTCGGCCTGATGAAGCCCACCGCGGTCCTGGTCAACACGGGTCGCGGCACCCTGGTCGACTCGCAGGCGCTGGCCGAGGCGCTGGAAAGCGGTCGGCTCGGCGCGGCCGGACTCGACGTCTTCGAAGGCGAACCGGCGGTGGACCCGGCGCTGCTAGCCGCTCCCCGTGTGTCCCTGGCGCCGCACATCGGCTCGGCCACCTTCCGGACCCGTGACGCGATGGCCCGGCTGGTGGCGGAGAACGTGACCGCGGCCCTGACCGGCGAAGAGCCGCCCGCCCGCGTGGTCTGACCGCCAGGCATCCTGCTTTAGTCCCCCGGCCGACTTCGGCGGCCTGAAAGAAAAAGAGGCTCCGGCCCCCTCCCGGGACCGGAGCCTCCCTGGAACTCGCAGCGGCGAGTCTCAGCGCTGGACGCGAACTGTCTTGGTCTTCTTGCCGGTCGCGGACCTGACGGTCACCTTGACCCGCTTCAGCTTGCCGGACCGGATCGCCTTGCGGGCGGCCTTGCCGAGCTTGACCTTCGAAATCGTGGTTCCCTTGGCGCCGCCGTAGCGGCCCTTGCCGATCACGCTGCCACGGCGGACCTTGCGGTGACCGACCTTGACCGACTTGGTCGAGCGGACGGCGACCCTGCCGGCCTTGCCCTTCGTTCCGACCTTGACGAGCAGGGCGCCACCCTTGACTCTTGCGCTGTAGACGACCGGTGAACCGTTGCTCGGGGCCGCGGCCCGGGTCACCTTGACCGAAACGCTGTCGGAAGACTGACCGCCCGATTCCTGCTCGGAGGTGGTCGAAACCGACGCCGTATTGACGTAGGTCAACTCGTTGACCGGGGTCGATGAACCGGTCCGCGCTTCCAGGCAGAGCAGGTAGAGGGTGCCGGTGAGCGGGTGGGAGGTCGGGTTCCAGACCTTGAACACCCGGCTCTTCGGCTGGGGATCGTTTCCGAGCGGGACGAGGCCGTCCTCGAATTCCCAACCGGCGACGATTCCCTTGGCGTTCTCGCCGCAGATCAGCGATTCGGTGGCAACCGCGCCGGCCCCGACGGTGATCGGCTTCGTCACCTGGGTGAAGATCAGCTCGGTGCTGACGCCGCCCGAAGAGGCGGTCTTGTTGTCGAGGCAGCGGATGCTGACCTTGACCTGGGTGCCGGGCTGATCGACCTTGACGGTGACCTTGCGGCCGGTGGCGCCATCCGGGGCCGAAGCGAGGACGAGCGCCCGTCCGCCGGTGACCTCGATGCCCGGGGCGACCGGGGTGCTGCCGGCCGGGCAGGTGAGGTTCACGGTGTGGACGCCGGCGCCGAGGGTGACCGTCTTGACGACCGGCTCGCCGACGATCAGGTCACGCCCTTCGGTGGTCTTTCCGGGCAGGCAGACCCCGAACAGCTTGATCTGCGCCTGCCCGGTGGCGTGGTTGGTGACCTTGGCCTCGTAGGTGCCCTTGCCGGTCGAACGGACCTTGTGGACCTCGATGTCACCGAAGTTGCCGGTGCCCTGGTCGATGTGATCGACCCGGACCGCACCGTCGGACATGATCCCGCCGGCCTCGCAGGTGATGGTCTCCGTCCGCGTCTCACCGGCGTTGAGGGTGACGTGACGCTCGACCTTGCCGATCGTCAGCTGCTCGTTGCCACTGGCGGTCTGGACGGTCGGAAGGGTGGTCTTCACCTTGACCTTGTATGTGGCGGTCTGGCCGGCGCCGAGGGTTCCCTTGACGCATTCGACCTGCTGGCCGGTGACCGTGCAGGGCGCGTCGGCCGAGACGATCTCGAGCCCGGTCGGAACGCTGTCGGTGACCTTCACGTTCTCCGCCGGTCCTTCGCCGTGGTTCTTCACGCTCAGGGTGAAGATGACGTGTGCCCCTTCGGTGACGGTGGCGTGATCGGCCAGCTTGGTGATCTTCAGCTTCGGCTTCTTCGGGGGCTCCGGCGTGGTGCCGGGCAGACAGCCGACGAACGGGGCGTGATGGGTCTCGAAACCGGACTGGAAGCTCTTCGCGATCACCTGGCCGATGGTGTGCCCGACGCTCTGGGCGTGGACGTGAGCCTTGGTGGCGAGGATCGTCCCGCCGAAGGCGGAGCCGGTGTTGAGCTTGACGCTGGTGGCGTCCGGCAGGTTCCAGAGCGTCCGGGCGTTCTGGGTGGCGGTGTTGCTGTCCTGTGCCTGGGCCCAGCTGCCTCCGACGGTCGAACGGAACCACATGTTGCCGTTGAACTGAACGGCCGTGCCGGAGACGTTGACGATCGCGGTCGCGCCGGCCGGGACCTCGACCATGATCG
>JBEBXB010000241.1:0-3699 GCA_040391885.1 Conexibacter woesei
TGTTCGGCGAGCCGTCCTCCTGCTTGCGGCCGGCCTCCTGGCAGACGATGCAGGGTCCGAGGATCCGGTCCCGGTCCATGCCGGCCCAGATCTTCTTCGAGAGCTCCTCTTCACCGGCGACGATGTCCTTCAGCGTGACGTGGAGCAGCTTCCGGCTGTCGTCCACGACCTCGGCCTTGGTCATCTTGCCCTCGGCGATCTGATCCATCTCGCCTTCGAGGCTGGCCGTCATCTCGGCCGTGGCCATGTTCGGCACGTACTGCTTGAAAGCCTCGTACATCGCCATGCCGGTGGCGGTCGGCTCCGGCGGGTTGTTGCGCACGTACCGGCGGCTGTAGAGCTTCTGGATGATGTCGGCGCGGGTCGCCTTGGTGCCGAGGCCCTGCTCGTCCATCAGCTGGATCAGCTTGGCCTGGGAGAGCCGAGACGGCGGCTGCGTTTCCTTGTCGACCATCCACGGCTGACCTTCCATCGGCAGCTGCTGCCCGACTTCGAGCGGCGGAATCTCGTCGTCGGCGGAACGGGCGTAGGTGTAGATCGCGGCGTAACCGGGATCGAGCACGACCTTGCCGCGAACGAAGTAGGTCTCGCTGCCGGCTTCGATGTCGGCGCGGGTCGACTCGGTGATCATCGGCGAGGCGAAGGTGGCGAGGAAGCGGCGGACGATCAGCTCGTAGACGCGGCGCTTCGGGCCTTCCAGGGCGCTGGGATACAGGGCCTGGGTCGGGTAGATCGGCGGGTGGGCCTGGTCGATCTTCTTGCCGCGGGTGGGCTTGAGCGGCGCGTCGAGCAGATGCGCGGCGGCGGCGAAGTCCTTGACCTTGACCAGCGAGGCGATCGTCTCACGCAGCGGCAGCGACTCCGGGTAGACCGTGTTGTCGGTACGCGGGTAGGAGATGAACCCGTCCATGTACAGGTCCTCGGCGATCGACATCGCCGCCTTCGGCGTGATGCCGAGCCGGCTGGAGGCGTCCTGCTGGTAGGTGTTGGTGTTGTACGGGGTCGGCGGCTGGCTGGTGTTCTTGCGCGGCGTGACCGACTTGACGGTGCCGGGACCGGACGTGCCGGCCAGGGCGGCGTCGGCCTCGGACTTTTCCCAGAACTTGTCGGTGGCGTGATGGGTCTCGAAGGCGGAACCATCGGCGCCCTCGAACTTCGCGAAGAGCTCCCAGAACGGCTTGGCGACATGGGCTCGTCGCTCAAGCTCGCGTTCGACGATCAGGCCGAGGGTCGGGCTCTGCACCCGGCCGACCGAGAGGAAGTTCGCCCCGTAGGCCTTGGAGACGAGCGAGACCGCGCGGGTCAGGGCCGCACCCCAGTAGAGATCGATGTCCTGGCGAGCGCCACCGGCGTTGGCCAGTTCATAGGAGAGGTCGTCGAGGTTGTTGAAGGCTCGTTCGATCTCTTCCTTGGTCAGGGCCGAGTACCGAGCCCGCTTGACCGTCGGTTCGAGATCCGGGTTGACCGCCAGCGATTCCTCCAGAACCTCGAGGCCGATCAGCTCGCCTTCGCGGTCGAAGTCGGTTGCGATCACGAGCGAGGTCGCGTCCTTCGCCTGCTTCTTGACGGCCCTGATCACGTTGCCGTCGGTCGGGACCTGGATCAGCGGTGCGTCGACCAGATCGTGGATCGTGTCGAGCTTCCACTGCTTGTAGACCTTCTCGTCCGGGAAAGCGCGCTGCACGGCGTGCCCCTTCAGCCCGATCGTCATGTGCTCCCCGTCGGAATCGGTCCACTTATATAGAGGGACCGTGTAGGACTTGTCATTGCTGACAGCCCCGCCCGAGAGGATCTCCGCGATCTTCTTGGCTGAGTTGTTTTTCTCGGTGATGATCAGTCGCATGGCGAGGCGAGAGTAGCAGGGGCGCTCTCCGGTGACGGCTGGGTCCGGGGAAGAACTCTTCGAGTTCTTGCACTTTCGTCGATCTCCGGCCCGGGAGGTTTCGCACTTGGCCGGTGCCGGCCCCGGCCAACGCTCTTCGGCCTCTAACCTGTCCTTATGCCCGCCCAGGCCTATGCCGGAAAGGAGTGCGTCTGCCAGTTCCGCAAGGGGATCTGCGACCAAAGCTGCGTACGCGACATGCTCGACACGCCGTTCTACGTCGCCTGCCTGAAACTGACCGGCCGGCGCTGCCTGGTGGTCGGCGGAGGCGACATCGGACTGGAGAAGATCGAGGGACTGCTCGCCTGCGACGCGACCGTGGAGCTGATCGCCCCGGATGCCTGCCCGGCCGTCCAAGCTCTCGCCGCCGAGGGCTCGATCGCCTGGGAGAAGCGCCCCTACGGCGGTGCCGCCGACCTGGAGGGGGTGTTCATGGTGATCGCCGCCACCGACGACACCGAGGTCAACATCGAAGTCTTCGATCACGCGGAAGAGCGGGCGATGCTTGCCAACGTGGTCGATGTACCGCCCCTCTGCAACTTCATCCTGCCCGCGATCGTCCGTACCGGTCCGCTCGCGATCGCCATCTCCACCGCCGGCGCCTCCCCCGCCCTGGCCAAGCGGATGAAGAACGAGATAGCCGAGCTCTACGGCGAGGATCACTCCCGTCTTGCGGTGATCCTCAACGAAGTCCGGGGCTGGGCCAAATCCACGCTTCCCACCTATCAGGACCGCAAGCGGTTCTTCGAAGGGATCGTCAACGGCGATCCCGACCCGATCGTCCTGATCCGGGAGAACCGCGAACCTGAGCTGTTCGAACTAATCGACTCCGCCAAGCGGCAGGCGGCGACCGCCGTGACCGCATGATCCGAACCTCCCGCCGCATGACCGTTCTCGCATCCCCCGCATGACCGACGATGCCCTAGCCGCGATCGGCTGGAAGTCCGCGGATCAGGCGACGTGGGACGAGGGCGATCGTGTGGGTCTGATTCCCGCCCGGGTCGTGGGGCTCCACCGCAACCACGTGGTTGATCTGATCACGGCGGATGGTGAGCTGGCCGGCAAGCCCGCCGGGCGCATGCTGCGGGACCGCACACAGTCCGCGGCCCTGCCGGCGGTCGGGGACTGGGTCGCCGCCGACGAGGACGGAACGATCCAAGAGATCCTTCCCCGGCGCACCGCCCTCGCCCGCCGCTCGTCCTCGGACCGCGACCGGATCCAGATCCTCGCCGCCAACATCGACAAGGCGATCGTGGTCAGCTCGCTCAACCGCGAGCACGATCCAGTCCGCCTGGAGCGGATGGTCCGGCTGGCCGAGGCTTCGGGCGCGACCCCGGTGATCGCCCTGTCGAAGTCCGACCTGACCGACGAGTCGAGGGAGCTGCAGCGACGGGTCGGAGAGGCCTTTCCCGGCGTCGATGTGTTCGTCCTCAGCTCACGGAACGGTCAGGGCGTCGACGAGCTCGAGCGCTCCCTCGGACGAGGCGAGACGGTGGTCATGCTCGGCCGCTCCGGGGTCGGCAAGTCGACCCTGGCGAACACCCTGCTCGGCTGGGAGCGCCAGAAGACCGCCGAGATCCGGGACAAGGACGACCAGGGCCGTCACGCCACCACCAGCCGCGAGCTCTTCCCCCTTCCCGGCGGGGCTCTGCTCATCGACACCCCGGGCCTTCGTGCCCCCGGATCGATCGAAGCGGACGACCTGATCCCTGGCTCGGCCCAAGCCGAGCTCACCAGCGAACGGGCGATCGAGATCGAGCGCCTCGCCGCCTACTGCCGCTTCCGCGACTGCGCCCACGAGACCGAACCGGACTGCG
>JBEBXB010000242.1:0-3686 GCA_040391885.1 Conexibacter woesei
ACGCGCTCGAGCCGCACATCGACGAGGCCACGATGCGGGTGCATCACGACAAGCATCACCAGGCCTACGTGGACAAGGCCAACGGAGCCCTCGAGGGCACCGACTGGGCCGACAAGGACGTCGAGGAAGTCCTCAAGAACCTCGGCTCTCTGCCCGCCGACAAGCAGGGCCCGGTCCGCAACAACGCCGGCGGCCACTACAACCACTCGCTCTTCTGGGAGATGCTGAGCCCGGACGGCGGCGGCGCCCCGACCGGCGACCTCGCGGCGGCGATCGACGCCGCCTTCGGCTCCTTCGACGAGTTCAAGGAGAAGTTCAAGGCCGGCGGCATCGGCCAGTTCGGCTCCGGCTGGGTGTGGCTGGTCCACAACGGCAGCGGCGTCGAGGTCGTATCGACCCCGAACCAGGACTCCCCGATCTCCGATGGCAAGACCCCTCTGCTGGGTGCCGACGTCTGGGAGCACGCCTACTACCTGAAGTACCAGAACAAGCGTCCGGACTACCTGGATGCCTTCTGGAACGTGGTCAACTGGGACTTCGTGGCCGAGCGCTACGCGGCAGCCCAGGGCTGAGCCCAGGCTGAACGTTTCCGAACGCCCCGGGGCCGATGCCCCGGGGCGGTTCGGCTCGCCACGCCCCGCCATCCGGTCGGCGGATTGATTGCGGTAGCTTGGATCCCCGTGATAGCCCAGAACTCGAGAGCCCAGACCGGAAGCTTCCTAGGCCGTTGCGCCTTCCTCCTCGCCGTGTTGGCCTGCGGCGCATTCCTCGCCGCCTGCGGCGACTCATCCGAGGGCGAGGCGGCGCCTGCCACCCCGGCGGCCTCCGATTTCCCTTCAGCCGACGGGAAGACGATCGAAGAGATCCTGATGGGCCAGACCCCGAGCGAGATGGTCGTCTCCCCGGCGGCCTCCGTCTTCGAGGTCGGCAAGAACCGCTACCCGTTCGGCGTGTTCGACGTCGGGCGCGCCCAGATCGAAGATGTCCAGGTCGCGCTCTACTTCGCGAAGAGCCCCACCTCGCCGGTCGAGGGCCCGCTCCCGGCGGAATCGGTCTCGCTCGCGACCAAGCCCGCCTACCGTTCGCAGGGCGCCGGCGGTGAGGGTGAGGCCAACTCCTTCTACCTGGTGAACCCGGTGCGCTTCGACCGTCCCGGGCCGTGGCACGCGATCGCTTTGATCAAGTCCGGTGACGGCTTCGAGTCGACGCGTCTGCCGAGCCCGACCGTCGGCAGCCTCCCCGGCCTGGTCAAGATCGGTCAGAAGGCGCCGCGGATCAGCACCCCGACCGGCCCCGATGTCGGTGGCGACCTCAGCAAGATCGACACCCGCCAGCCGCCGTCCAGCATGCACGACGTCGATTTCCAGGATGTCGTCGGCAAGAAGCCGGTCGTGCTCATCTTCGCCACGCCGGCTCTCTGCCAGTCCCGTGTCTGCGGCCCGGTCGTGGACGTCGCCGAGCAGGTCAAGGACGAGGTCGGCGACGGGGTCGCCTTCATCCACATGGAGGTCTTCAACGAGAACAACATTGCGAAGGGGATGCGTCCGCAGCTCGCCGAGTTCGGCCTCCAGACCGAGCCGTGGATGTTCCTGATCGGCAAGGACGGCAAGGTCAAGCAACGGATCGAAGGTGCGATCGGCGTCGACGAGCTGCGGGCCGACGTCGAGCGTCTCAAGCAGGGGGAGTAGCCGAGCCGGCCAACCCGCGTGGCCGCCGCCGGTCGCGCGGTCGCTACTCCAGCGGGGACCAGGTCTCCGCTGTCTCCGAGGGGCCCGGCGCATCCGCCGCGGCCACCGTCTCCGGGGTCCGGGCCGGTCGGGCCGCGTCGGGCAGGTGGAGCGGCTCCGACATGCCGTCCGCCAGCGGGATCTTGCTCATCGCGCGTTCCGTCATCGCGGTGATCGTCAGGCTGGGGTTCACGCCGGGGTTCGCCGGCACCGCGGACCCATCGCAGACCATCAGGTTCTCGTAGCCGAAGGCCCTCCCGTCACGGTCGATCACGCCGGTATCGGGGCTCGCGCCGACCACGGCGCCACCGAGGATGTGTGCGGTGGTCGGGATGTTCAAGGTGGATTCGGCGATCGAGCTCTGCGCGATGCCGTTCATCTCCTTCGCGAACCAGTTGGTCGCGTCCTCCGCCGCCTGGATGAAGGTCGGGTTGGGCCGCTCCGGGTCCTGCTCGGTCTGGAGCCTCACTCCCTTGCCGAACTTCTTCGGGATGGGCCTCAGCCGCATCGCCGAATCGATCGACTGCATCACCAGGAGGATCACCGTCCGCTGGGACCAGAACCGGGGCTTGAAGATCAGCTTCAGCGTGTTCAGGGGGTGACGCGCCATCGCCCCGACCCATTTGACGGGCCGGGTGAGGCGGGTGCCCCGACCGGTCATCACCGTGAACAGGCGGGACATGATGTCACCGGCCTTGCCGTAGGTCACGACCTCGATGTGGGTGTCCGGGTCCGGGTAGATGCTGGATGTGATCGCCACGGAACGGCTGAAGTCGCGGCTGTCGTCGGGGGCGGTGACCGCCTGGATCGACTCGGAGTTGGTCCGGACGACATGCCCGACCCGCGGTGAGAGCCGCGGGAGGTCGCCGTTGTGGAGGCAGTTGGCCAGCAGGTTGTTGGTGCCGAGGGCGCCGGCCGCGACGATGACGCCGCCGGCGGTGATCTCGGCCGGTCGTTTCCGCAGGATCGATCCGGAGCGTTCGGTCCGGAGCCGGTAGCCCTCGGAACCGTCTCCGGCGCCGAGAGGCTGGACGGCGGTGACCTGCCGACCCGGGAAGATCTCGACCCCGAGCTTCTCGGCGAAGTGCAGGTAGTTCTTGACGAGGGTGTTCTTCGCGTTGTAGCGGCAGCCGACCATGCAAGAGCCACACTTGATGCAACCGGTCCGGTCGGGCCCCTCGCCACCGAAATATGGATCGGGGACGGTCACGCCGGGCTCGTTGAAGTGGACGCCCACCTGGGTGTTGGCGTAGGTGTTGTCGGCGCCGGTCTCCTCCGCATAGCGGCGCAGCAGCTGGTCGGCGGGGCCTTCGTCCCGATAGAGCGTCACCCCGAGGATCCGTTCGGCGGTCACGTAGTGGGGGCCGAGCTCACGCTCCCAGTCGGCGAGGCCGTCCCACTGGGGATCGGTGTAGAAGGCGGGGCGGGGGCGGTAGAGGGTGTTCGCGTACCCGAGGCTGCCGCCGCCGACGCCGCTGCCGGAGACCACGAACACGTCCTTGAACGGCGTCATCCGCATGATCCCGCGGAGCCCCAGCTTCGGCATCCAGAAATAGCGTCGTACGTTCCAGGCGGTCTTCGCGAAGTCGCGATCCTCGAATCGCCGGCCGACCTCGATGACCGCCACCCGGTAGCCCTTCTCGGCCAGCCGCAGCGCGGAGACGCTGCCGCCGAAGCCGGATCCGACGATCACCCAGTCGTAGTCGTGAGCCATGCGCAAAGTGTACGACTTCGCAATACATCTGACCGGTTAGTTTCCGGTGGCGCGATCGGGCGACTGGGGTCTTTGGCTCCGGGAGTGGTGATGCGCTCAGGTATGTCCCGGCGCGGATCATGATGAACACGCAAGGATCCAGACCGCAACCTTTTCTTGAGCATTGGTTTAGTGTGTCTGGATGGCTCGCGTGGCATTGGTGCCCGGGCGCAACGCACAAGGAGAGAGATGAAGCAACGGTTGGG
>JBEBXB010000243.1:0-3674 GCA_040391885.1 Conexibacter woesei
ACCTTCCCCTTGTCGGGGATCGCGGTCGGCATGATCACGTCGTAGATCGAGATCCGGTCGGAGGCGACCAACAGCAGATCGTCTTCGATCTCGTAGATCTCTCGGACCTTGCCGGAGGAATGAAGTTTCAGGTCATCGATCGAGTAAGCCATCTTGACCGCGATGCTACCTGTAGACGGCTTTCGTCCGGGACCGAGGCAGGCGGCTACCTCGCCCTGGGGCCGGCTCAGACCGTCGTGATCGTCGACGGCTCCGGCTCCTCGACGGTGTCTCCGACCTGGTCGTCTCCCATGATCGCGTGTCGGAAACCGGGCACCCCGAACTCGTACGGCCCGCCCACCACCCGCGGGATCCGGTCGAAGTTGAAGATGGGTGGCGGGGAGGAGACCTGCCACTCGATCGAGTGCGCCCGCCACGGATTGTCACCTGCCTTCGGGCCGAATCGCCAGCTGACGATCATGTTGTAGACGAAGATCAACTGGGCGGCGCCGAGCATGAAGGCCGAGATCGAGATCAGCAGGTTCCATTCGCCGTACTGGGCCGCGTAGTCGGCGACCCGCCGCGGCATGCCGTCCATCCCGATCCAGTGCATCGGCACGAACGTCATCCAGGTGCCGACGAGCGTCAGCCAGAAATGCCAGTGACCGAGCCGTTCGTCGTACATGCGGCCGGTGATCTTCGGGAACCAGTGGTAGAGCCCGGCGAAGATCGTGAAGACGGAACCGGCGAAGAGCACGAAGTGGATGTGAGCGACGATGAAGTAGGTGTCGGTGACGTGGATGTCCAGCGGCACGAGGGCGATCATCACCCCGCTGATCCCGCCGAGGATGAAGCTGACCACGAAGCCGAGGGCGAACATCATCGCCGTGCGGTTGGCGTGGATCTTGCCCCAGAAGAGGGTCGCGGTCCAGGAGAAGATCTTGATCCCGGTCGGCACGGCGATCAGGGTCGAGGTGATCATCATCGGCACCCGCAGCCAGCTGAACATGCCCGAGACCAGCATGTGATGAGCCCAGACCGAGTAGCTGAGCACGACGATCCCGATCAGCGAGAGGGCCATCAGCCGGTAGCCGAAGACCGGTTTGCGCGCATGGGTGGCGATCACCTCGCTGACGATCCCGAATCCGGGCAGCATCATGATGTAGACGGCCGGGTGCGAGTAGAACCAGAAGATGTGCTGGTAGCTGATCACGTCGCCGCCCTGAAGGAAGTCGAAGAAGTTCATCCCCATCGTCCGGGAGAGCAGCACCATCAGCTGGACCCCGGCGATGAACGGGGTCGCGCCGATGATCAGCAGCGAGGTCGCGAGGTTCGCCCAGGCGAGCAGCGGCATCCGCCACAGGCTCATCCCGGGCGCACGCATCCCGATGATCGTCACCAGGAAGTTGACGGCCGCGAAGATCGAGGAGAAGCCGGCGAACTGGACGCCGATGTTGAAGAAAGATTGCCCGAGCGGTGCCCCCGTGGAGAGGGGTGCGTAGCCGGTCCAGCCGGCGTCGAAGGCGCCGCCCGGGGCGAGGAAAGAGGCGAGGAAGATGACGCCGGCCATCGGCAGCATCCAGAAGCTGAGTGCGTTGAGCCGGGGGAAGGCCATGTCCGGCGCACCGATCATCAGCGGCAGCGCGTAGTTGGCGATGCCGGCGAAGGCAGGGATGATGAACATGAAGATCATCAGCGTCGCGTGGGTGGAGAACAGCCCGTTGAACGTGTTCGCGGCGACGATCTGCTGGCCGGGCTGGGCCAGCTCGGCCCGGATCAGCATGGCGAGGATCCCGCCGAGCAGGAAGAAGACGAAGGTCGTGACGATGTACTGGATCCCGATCACCTTGTGATCGGTGTTGAAGCGGAAGTAGTCGCGCCACTCGCGGGCGCCGTGGTCGGAGTGGTCGTCGGGGGTCGTCGGCTTGCCGACCGCCCACCGCAGCCAGTAGTCGAAGCAGCCCATCCCCCACAGGAATCCGAGCGGCGCCGTGATCAGCGGCACGACCACATGGGGGTAGCCCGTCTGCTCGGTCTGGAAGGCGTCCAGACCGGAGGCGAGCCGCAGCAGGACCACCAGCCCGAATCCGAGGGCCCCGCCGACGATGAACCCGATCGTCGCCCGGGCAACTGGGATCGGATGGCGGACGGCGGTCGCTTCGGCGGGTGCGGTGGCTTCCATAGCTCCCGTCCACGGTAAGAGTGACAACCGAGTGTGTCTAATATCTGTTTGACGCTCGATTCATAGGTTCTGTCTATGGACATTGAACTCCGACACCTGCGCTACTTCGTCGCGGTGGCCGAAGAACTCCACTTCGGCCGGGCCGCCGAGCGTCTCCACATCGCCCAGCCGTCGCTGAGCCAGCAGATCCGGAGGCTGGAATCGATGATCGGGGTGGAGCTCTTCGATCGCTCCGGCCGCTCGGTCGAGCTGACCCCCGCGGGGGAGGCCCTCAAGGTCCGGGTGCGGCGAACGTTCGACGATGTCGACGAGGCGGTGGCCGCCGCCCGGGACGCCGACCTCGGGATCATCGGCAGCTTCTCGGTCGGGTTCATCGAGACGGCGGCGATCGGGATCGTCCCGGGGGCGGTCCGCCGTTTCCGGGAGACCCATCCGCGGGTCGGGTTGACCCTGCGGGAGCTGTCGATCCGTGAGCAGACCGACGGGTTGATCACCGGGGCGCTCGACCTCGGCTTCGTCCGGGCCGAACCTGGTCACGGCGATCTCGTGGTCGAACGGGTCCTGGAGGAGAGCTTCGTCGTCGCGATCCCCGTCGGTCACCGCCTGGCGGGGCGGGCGCGACTGTCGCCGGCGGAGGTGGTCGAGGAGTCCCTGATCGTGATCGAGCGGGAGGAGATCCCGGGCCTCTACGACGAGACGATGACGATCATCCGCGAGTACGGCAGCGCCGTCCACATCGCCCAGAAGGCGACCAGCGTCCTCGCCGTCCTCGGCCTGGTCGCGGCGGGCCTCGGGGTGGCCCTGCTCCCCTCCTCGGTCCGCGATCTCGCCCTGGCCGGCATCGAGTACGCGGAGCTCGAACCCTCACCCCACACAGCGATCCTCGCCGTCCGTCACAGGGGCAGCCTCTCGCCCCACATCGAGCCCTTCCTCGAAGCGGTCAGGCAGGAGCGGCAACCGCCTCTCTGAGGCGGGTCAGGATCAGGCAGCGGCGGGGTTGGACCGGGCCCAGTCGGCGATCGTGCCGGAGCCGGAGATGACCTCGCCGTCATCGAGGACGAGGATCGGCACCTCGTCGGTCCCGGACAGTTCCCGGACCTCGGCCCTCTCCTCATTCCGCTTGCCCCAGGTCCACGGCATCAACCGGTAGCCGCCCACGACCTTCATCTCGTAGCGATGACCGGCGTCGTCCAGCG
Organism: Conexibacter woesei; assembly: GCA_040391885.1. Taxonomy (GTDB): domain Bacteria; phylum Actinomycetota; class Thermoleophilia; order Solirubrobacterales; family 70-9; genus 67-14. Next base: position 3,358 of record JBEBXB010000243.1, read on the forward strand.
CCTTGGCAGCCTTGCCGCAGGGATGGAGCGGCGGGACGGCCTTCTTCTGTCCGCAGACGTAGAGGATCACGACTGCAACTCCTCCAGCCGCTCGAAGACCTCGGGCAGGTGGGTCAGGTAGGCGTTGTAGTCGAAGATCTCGTCGAGGTCGAGATCCGGGGCGGTCTTGCCGATCAGCTCGCGGAAGTGGGTTCCGGTGTCGAAGGCTTCGTGCGCGGCGGACTGAACCACCCGGTAGGCCTCGTCACGGGTCAAGCCCGCGTCGACCAGGGCGGTCAGGGCCCGCTGGCTGAACAGGGCGCCGTGGGTCAGCTCCA
>JBEBXB010000244.1:0-3674 GCA_040391885.1 Conexibacter woesei
CACCGCAAGGGGATGATCACCCGGCGGGGAGCGGTGGTTCGCTCGTTCGCCGCGGCGGGGTGGAAGTGGGGCGGTGACTGGCCCGGAACGAAGGATTACCAGCATTTCTCGCCCAGTGGGCGTTGATCGTTGTAACGTCGCGCCATGCCGTTCGTGACTACGACCGCAATCGTTGGGATGCCCCGGCCGTGTTTCTCGCTCTGAGGGAGATGCGCCGGGCCAAGGTGCGGTTCGGGATGCTGATATCCGCGATCGCCCTGTTGGTCCTGTTGATCCTTGCCCAGCAGGCGATCCAGACCGGGCTCGTCACCTCGTTCATCGGGGCGATCGAAAGGCAGTCCGCGCCCGTGGTCGTCTACGCGACGGACGGTCAGCGCACGCTTCAGGGCAGCGTCATCACCCCGTCTCTGGAAGCGAAGATCCGGTCGACGGAGGGAGTCGCCGAATCCGGCCGGATCGGCCAGGGAACCTTCACCGTCAGGACCGGGGATTCGGCCGAGGATTCGGACGCCGCGATCATCGGCTACACGAACCCTGACCTGGGAGCGCCGGACCGAGTCAGCGCGGGCCGTCTGCCGGCGGCCCCCGGTGAGGCGGTCGGCAGCAACCCGGGCTTCGAGATCGGGGAGGTCGTCACGGTCCTCGGCCCAGGTGGGAAGGGCGTCCCGGCCAGCAAGCTGAAAGTAGTCGGGATCGCCGATGACGCTCAACTCCAGGTCACTCCGACCCTGTTCACGTCCTGGGCCGATTACCTTGTCGCCGTCCGGGCATCGAACCCGGATGCCCGCACGGTCCTGCCGAGCGTGATCGGGATGGCGCCGGTGGCCGGTCTGACCCCCTCCGAGTTGGCCGCAAGGGTCAATGGATCCAGTCCCGAAGCCGATGCCCTTACCAGGCAGGCCGCCGCCGACGAAAGCCCAGGGGTGAGCGAGGTTCGCTCCTCTTTCGGGGTGATCTTCCTGCTCTTCGGCCTGGTCGTCCCACTCGTGACCGGCCTTTTCTTTCTGATCATCACCCTTCAGAAATCGGCTTCGCTCACGTTGCTCAGGGCGGTCGGGGCTCAGTCCGGCCGTCTGGTTCGCTCGCTGATGTTCCAGGCGATCGTCGTGATCGGCGCAGGCCTGCTGGTGGGTGTCGCTCTTTACGTCCCTGTCTCCCAAGCCAGGCTGGGTGAGATCAAGTTGAGCTTCGATCCGGCAGCGGTGGTCATCTGGTCGGTGTTGCTGCTGGTCCTCGGACTGCTCAGCGCCGTCGTGGCCGCTCGCCGGGTTCTGGCGATCGATCCGATCGAGGCGACCACGAGAGAGGGCGGTCGGTGAGCCTCGCCTTGAAAGAGCTGCGCCGTCGGCCGGGCAGGTTCGCGGTGGCCACCGCGATCCTCACCCTGATCGCGATCCTCCTCATGTTCCTCGGCGGTCTGCTCGACGGGCTGACCCTCGGCAACACCGGTGCGATCCGGGCCCAGCAAGCTGATTTGATCGTCTTCTCCTCCGGTTCCCAGGATTCGCTCGTCCGAAGTCGGATAGGCCCAACGGAACGCCGCGAGGTGGCGGCGACAGCGGGTGTCGACGCGGTCGGCGAGCTCGGAAGCGTCCAGCTCGGCGGCCGGCTCGCCGGTCGGGCAACGAGGGATCTGGTGCCGGTCGTGCTGTTCGGGTATGAGGCGGCGTCGCGAGGGCTGCCCGAGCCGCCGGACCGGGTCGGCGAAGCCTGGGCGGACGACTCCTTGAAAGCGGAAGGCGTCGAGCGGGGCGACGTGATCAAGGTCGGTCCTTCACGTAGCCCGGTCAAGGTAGTCGGCTTCGTCAGCGATGCCCGTTACTCCGGTCAGGGCACGCTTTGGGCGTCGGTGGGGACGTGGCGGCGGATCCAGAGCCAGAACCGGCCGGATGCCCGGGTGGCGCCGGGGATCAGCCAGGCATTGGTGGTCCAGTCGAACGGCGCCGATTCCGCTGGGTTGGCGGAACGGATCGACCGGGCGACCGGGGGCGCCACCTCGAGCCTCACCGAAGCAGAGACGATCAACGCCCTGCCCGGAGTGTCCGCGCAGGAAACCGTCTTCAATCAGATCATCGGCCTGACGGTGGTGATCGCGATCATCGTGGTGGCTCTGTTCTTCGCGCTGATCACGGTGGAGAGGGTCGGCCTGTACGGGGTGCTCAAAGCGCTCGGGGCCGGTTCTGGCCGGTTGTTCGCCGGCGTTCTGCTGCAGGCGGGCATCGTCACCGTGATCGCCTGTGCGATCGGGGCGACGGCGGCGCTGGCGCTCGCCGCCTTGATCCCGGCCGGCTCGATTCCGTTCGCTGCCACCGCCGGAAGACTGTCGGTCAGCACGGTCTATCTGTTGGCCGCGGCGGTGATCGGCTGTGCTTTTTCGCTGCGTCGCGTGTTGCGCGTAGATCCGGCGACGGCCATCGGTGGCGGGCAGTGAGTTCAATTTTCATCCAAAGTCCGGAGGGGCGATGAGCGAATCAGGCAGGGACGAGACGACCGACGGGTCGACATCCAACGGACGGACGAGCGAGACGTTGGCTTTGGAGATGAAGTCGGTGCGCAAGGTTTACGAGGTCGCGGATGAAGAGGTGGTGGCTCTCGATCGGGCCGATATGTCCCTCGGCGCGGATGAGATCGTCGCGTTGGTCGGCCCTTCCGGGTCAGGCAAGACGACCCTCTGCTCGATCGCGGGCGGCCTTCTTTCCCCGACGGAAGGGAAGGTCGTCGTCGGAGGTCGAGATATCTCCGGATACTCGTCCCGTGAGTTGACGGAGTTTCGGCGCGACTCGGTCGGCTTCGTATTCCAGACCATCAACTTGATCCCGTTTCTGACCGCGCGGGAGAATCTGCTTGTGGTGGATGAGATCGGCTCGCGCGACCGGAAGCGGGCGAACGACCGGGCGGACCAGTTGCTTGAGGAGCTCGGCCTCCGGGATCGCGCCGGCAACCTCCCTTCGCAGCTTTCAGGCGGCCAGAAGCAGCGTGTGGCGATCGGCCGTTCTTTGATGAACGAGCCGGATCTGGTGATGTTCGACGAGCCGACCTCGGCCTTGGACACCAAGCTGGGAGACCAGATGGTCAAGTTGATCCGGAAGGAGCTCAAGAGCCGCGGCACGGCCGCGATCATCGTCACGCATGACGATCGCATAACGGGTTACGCCGATCGCACCGTGCACATCACGGATGGGCGTCTCGACGCCTGAGGCGGGCCGGCGTCAGCCCGGAGCGATGGCGGCCAGTTCCTGCGAGATCTTCTCGAGTACCGGGGAAAGATCCTCGTCGGCCTCGGGGGACCAGTGGGCGACGAACACCCTCAGCTCTTCGCGTCGGGCGGCCGCGAGCCGACCCAGGATCTCCTCGCCGGCGGCACTCAACGAGGCTGAGGTCCCGTCGCCGGCCTGGATCAGACCACGTCGGATCAGCTCTTCGCGTGCGGCGCTCAGCTCGTCCGGGTCCAGTGGGGAGCGTTCCTTGAGGCTTTCGGGGGCGAGGCTGCCTGTCCGGCTGACCCTTCCGAGCAGCCATGCGACCGACGGCTCGATGTCGACTCCGGAGCGCTTCGTCACCCGTTTGGCGAGATCCCGGTGTCGCTCCCGGCCGATCAGCACGGTGAGCTCGCGGACCCCCTCGTCGAGCGACGTGCTGGGGCGCGGCGAGGCGAAGGCTTCGCCGATTCCTCC
>JBEBXB010000245.1:0-3618 GCA_040391885.1 Conexibacter woesei
CGCCGGGTCATCTCGCGGGCGTCTTCCTGGGTGGCGTCGGCCGAATGCCGGGACGGCATGACCACGCAGGTCACCCGCTCGGGGCCGAGGGCATCGACCGCGAGCGCCGCGACGAGCGCGGAGTCGATCCCGCCCGACATCCCGAGCCCGACATGCGTGAACCCGTTCTTGTTCACATAGTCGCGAAGGCCCGTGACCAGGCCGAAGTAGAGCTCGTCGAGATCGTCCATCCAGTCAGACGGGGTCTGGTCGCCGCCGCAGACCACCAGGTCCTCGGTGAACTGACCGGCCCGGGCCTGGACCGTGCCGTCCGGGGCGATCAGCGCGCTGGCGCCGTCGAAGATCAGCTCGTCCTGGCCGCCGACGGCGTTGACCATCGCCACCCATGCCGAGTTGCGGATGGCGACCTGGCGGAAGGTCTCTTCCCGCTCGCGTCCCTTGCCCCGGTGGTAGGGGGAAGCGGAGAGATTCACGATCAACTCAGCTCCCGGGGCGAGCTCGGCGGCGACCGGCGAGTCCGGGTCCCAGCAGTCTTCGCAGACGGTCACGCCGAGATCGACGCCCGCGACCGGCAGGACGAGCGCGGAATCGCCGTTGCGGAAGGTGCGGTACTCGTCGAAGACGCCGTAATTGGGCAGGAGGCGCTTCCGGTACACGGCCCGGATCGCACCGTCGGCGACGACCGCGACGGCATTGGCGGCGATCGCCTTGCCGATCGGATCCGGCACCGGTTGCGCGAAGCCGACGAGGGCGGTGATCCCGGCGGTGGCGGCGGCGATCTCGTCGAGCCTGAGCACGTTCGCCCGGATGAAGTCGGAGCGGAGGTACAGATCCTCCGCCGGGTATCCGGTGAGCGCCAGCTCGGGGAAGATCACCAGCTCGGCTCCCGCGTCACGGGCCTTGGCGCTCCAATCGACGATCAGCGAGGCGTTGCCGTCGAGATCGCCCACGGTGGGATTGATCTGGGCAAGGGCGATGCTCGGAAGGGCGTCCACGGTCGCGATTATCGCGGTTGGCGCGGATACCCGCCCTGGGCGGCTTTTCCCGGCCCGGGGCTGAGTGCGCGACCGCACACACAGACCGCACCCATCTCGGCTTTGATGTGTTCCTTACAGAACGCTAACAATTCGCCGAACCCGGTCTGCACGACAGCCGGGGCGGGGGACCCAAACGCTCCGGAATGGCCGGGGCACGGGGCGAATCCGGTGGTGATCCACCGGTAGTGAGGGCGTCAGCCCGAGCGAGTCCGTCAGCTAACCCCGCAGGCGTGTCAGGAGATCCATGTTCGACAAAGCGACCTTTCGGTTCGCCATGCCTTCGACTGCCGGCCCGATGTCACGGGCGTTCAAACTCGCCTTCGCCGCGACCCTGGCGGGGCTTCTCGCTCTCGCCTTCGCCGGCGGAGCTGCGGCTTCGGTCGGGAACGCGCCCGCGGCGCCTCCCCAGGCCGCCCAGGCGGTCGGCGCCACCGGCCCGACCGGGAGCACCGGCCCGGTCGGCCAGACGCCGGTCGGGGGCGGGAGCGACGCCGGGCTGCGGGATCGAAACCCCGTCCGGCTCAAGCTGACGCGGAAGAAGGCCCGTTTCGGTCAGACGGTGAAGGTCCGGGGCAACAACGGACTCGCTTCGGCCGGGCGGGTCAGGATTCAGCTCCGGATCAGCGGGCGCAAGGGATGGCGCACGGTCTCCCGCCCGAAGGCCAAGGGCAACGGCCGGTTCAAGGCGGCGTTCACGGCACGGTTCAGCGGCAAGCTCCGCGCCCTCGACAAGCTGGGGCGGGCCTCCAAGCCGGTCAAGCTCAAGGTCCGCAGCGTGGCGAAGCTGGGGAAGGTCGCCCGGACGGTCCGGCTCGGGCGGAAGCTGCGAATCACCGGCACCGTGCGGCCTCGCGGGGTGCGCACGGTGAAGGTGAGGGTCAAGGGCGGCGGGAAGTCGGTCAAGGTCCGCACTCGGGCCGGTGGTCGCTTCGCCTTCCGTTGGCAGCCACGCAAGGCCGGTGACGTCCGGATCCGGGCGCGGGTGCTGCCCGACCGGCTCGCCTCCGGTGACGGCTCGGGTGCGCGTAGAGTCTCCGCGCTGCGGCCCGGGGGAGCCTCCTTCTTCGGACCGGGGCTCTATGGGAACGGCGTCGCCTGCGGCGGGACCCTGAGCCCCGGCACCCGCGGCGTCGCCCACAAGACGCTGCCCTGCGGCACCAAGGTCACGATCCAGTACGGCGGCCGCGTCGTCTCCACCCGTGTGATCGACCGAGGCCCGTACATCGCGGGGCGCGACTGGGACCTGACCACGGCCGTCCGCAACGAGCTGGGCTTCGGCGGGGTCGGCACCGTCTGGACCAACAAGTAGAGCGACCGGCGGGCACCCCTCCCCGGTGGGTCCGTTTCGCCGCTCCCGCGCGGTGAAGCCGACCCACCCGGGGTGGGCGGGGCTGCGACGGTTGGGGTTCGCAATACTGAGGGGGTGAGTTCGGCTGAATCAAAGAACCTCGAGGCGATCTCCCGTGCGATCGACCAGCACAACGCCACCTGCCCGTATCCGGCGGCCGAGGTGCGGATGAACCCGTTCGAGGTCGAACGGCTCGGGTGGGACGAGATCCGAGGCCTCCCGGTCGTGCCCGACCCGGATGTCGGCACCGGCCGCTTCGTGATCGTCTGCTCCCGCGATGTCGACGGGGAGGGGCTCGAGGAGTCCGAGGCGGTCGGCAAGGAGTACGTGACTGTCTCTCCCGGCCCGTCCCGGCAGCCCGACGCTCCCGGCGACACCCCGGGCGATCCGTCGAGCCCGCCCGACTTCCCGAACTGGAACTAGCTTTTCCGGCCCCGGCCGACGCCCCGGGTCAGACCGAGTTCCAGAAATCGATGCCGGTTCGGGTCATCCAGCTCTGGATCTCGATGTTGAGCCGGTAGATCTCGCCGGTGAGGATCAGGATCCCCATCGCGATCAGGATCACGCCGCCGATGGCGATGATCACCGAGTAATGCCGTTTGATCACGCTGAATGCCGTGGTCATCCGGTTGAAGGCGAAGGCGGTCAGCAGGAAAGGAATCGCCAACCCGGCCGAGTAGACGGCCAGCAGCAAAGCCCCTCGCGGCGCCGAGCCGGTGAGCGAGGCGGCCGAGAGGATGGCGCCGAGGGTGGGGCCGATGCAGGGAGTCCAGGCGACCGCGAAAGCCGCACCGGCCACGAGCGGGCCGCCCTTGCCGGCACGGGACATGAGAGCGTCCAGATGCCATTCCCGGTTGAGGCGCGTGACGAAGAACGAAGCGACGAAGAGGACTCCCATCACGATGATCAGGGTGCCGGCGATCTTGTCCAACAGCTTGCGGTGGTCGGAGAGCGCGGCACCGATCTGGGTGGCGGTCAGGCCGAGCAGGATGAAGACGGCCGAGAAGCTGCAGACGAAGACGAGGCTGGGGACCAGGATCCGCTTCCAGTCGCCCTCTTCCAGCTCCTGGACGGACATCCCGGAGACCGCCGAAAGGTAGCCCGGGACCAGCGGCAGCACGCACGGAGAGAGGAAGGAGACCATGCCCGCGAGCAGGGCCGCGAACAGGCCGACTCCCGCCGCCGGGTCGGCGGCCGCGAGTAGAGGGGTTACTGCATCGGTCGAAAGGAAAG
>JBEBXB010000246.1:0-3613 GCA_040391885.1 Conexibacter woesei
CTCCCCGGACACCGCGGAGCTCTTCGTCAACGAGGTGCGGGTGCCGGCCGCCAATCTGCTCGGCAACGCAGGCGAGGGCTTCAAGTACCTGGTCTTCAATCTCGCCCAGGAGCGTCTCTCGATCGCCGTCGCCGCGGTCGCGGCCGCCCAGGCTGCCCTGAACTGGACCCTGGAGTACGTGAAGGAACGCACCGCCTTCGGCAAGCCGATCGGCTCGTTCCAGAACTCCCGCTTCGAGCTGGCCACCATCAAGACCGAGGTCGACATCGCCACCGTCTACATCGACCGGTGCGTGACCGCGCTGAACGAACGGAAGCTCTCCGTCGAGGACGCGGCCGCCGCCAAGTGGTGGACCACCGAGATGGCCGACCGCGTGATCGACAAGTGCGTCCAGCTCCACGGCGGCTACGGCTACATGCTCGAGTACCCGATCGCCCGCTCCTACGCCGACAACCGGGTGACCCGGATCTACGGCGGCACCACCGAGATCATGAAGGAGATCATCGGCCGCTCGATGGGCCTGTAGTACGTCGACCTGAGCGCGGCTTCGCCCACGTCCGGGCGAAGCCGCGCTCAGTGCGGAGCGTCAGACCTCGTCACCGGTCCAGGGCACCGGTTCGCCGGCTCTGCGCCAGTCGAACCTGACGCCGAGACCTCAGCCACCCGTCCTACCCCGAGACCGCCACGCTCTGAACCCCATCGGCTCGTGCCTCAGTATCGATGAAGTCAGGTTCCGGTTCAGACCCATCGATCTTGACGCGGCCAATCGGACCGTCGTAGCCACCCCAGTAGATATATTCGTCAGCGATCGCCAATCCATGAGGTCCTGATCCGTCGGGGGAACTCGGGATGTTGACAAAGTTGGGCTCTGGTCCCAAGCCGTCAACGTCAGCCCTCCCGATGCTCTCATTTCCCGACCAGTAGAGATGCTCTTCAGTAGCCACCAGGCCACTGGGATTGTTGAGGGCCAGGCCAGTCATGAAGCTGGGATCAACTTCCGAACCGTCCAACCGAGCCCGTCCGATCACGCCTTCGGTCACATCGTCTCCGGCCCAGTAGATGTATTCGCTGTTCACGGCAATCGCACCTAACCCGCCGATGGTACCGCTGATGAAATTCGGATCCGCCTCTCCGCCGTCTAAGGCAGCTCTACCCAGACCGTCGTAAGTAACCCAATACAGGTACTTGTCGTCAATCGCCAGATCCTCAACTGAACCCCCGGGAACGGCGATGAAGTCCTCTTCGATCGCGGTGAATCTGGTTGTTGCACCATCCTCCTCGACAGTTGCTCGGGAGATACCGTCCTGGCCCCAGTAGACGAAGGGCGCGCCGAAAGCGATACCGCTGGGGCTTGGACTGGCATCTGGTTCCTCCAAGATGACGGTGCTCTTGTCCTCTACCGCAGTGCGTCCGAGTGCGTCTCCGTACGCCCCACCCCAATAGACAACAGTCGACGGATCCGCGTCGGCTTGCATTTCCGGACTGCCGCCTTGGTTAGAAGCACTGTCGGACCCGCATCCCGTTACCACCGACACCGCGATCATCATCGCCAGGGCTGTGAAGACACCGGCCAAGCTGCGTGTTTTGATCATTCCTCTCCCCCTTTCATGTTGGACGAGGTTAGCACTGGGGTTTAACTGAAGCCGAAGGGGTCATTACATATCCGTTATGATTGGCTCATGACACCTGGGCAGATCATCAGGGAAGCTCGACTTCGCCACGGCCTGAGCCAGGAACGACTGGCCCTTCGCGCCGGCACTCGTCAGTCGGCTGTCAGCCGCCTGGAGAAGGGCGAAATCTCGCCTTCTACGGAGACCGTGGAACACCTGTTGAACGCAATGGGTGAAACCTTGCTGCTGGAGGCGGAGTCGATGGACCGTCCCTACGATCCGCTTCATCGCAAGTCGATGGCCGAGCGCTCGCCCAGCGAACGGCTCGCCCTTGCGATCTCCTGGAATCGCACCGCCGGACGATTTGCGGCGGCCGGGAGGAAGGCTCGCGACGCAGCGCGGACCGAGCCGGCGGCGGGGTCGATATCCGATGACTGACGATCAGTCCGTCCCCGTGCTCAATGCCGACCGGATATTCGAGACGCTCGACTCGTGCGGAGTCGATTACGTCCTGATCGGGGGAATCGCGGTCCAGACCCACGGGCACGTCCGGATGACCAACGACGCTGACCTGATTCCAGCCCCCGACCCGGAGAATCTGCGCCGCCTTGCTGATGCACTCAATGCGCTCGATGCCCGGGTGCTGAACGTCGGCCACGAAGACGAAGAAGTCACCGCCAGGATGCTCCCTCGTTCAACGATCTGGCAGTTCAGCACCCGCGAGGGCGGGATCGACGTCATGCATGAAGTGCCGGGGGGACGAGCGTTCCCGGAACTGTCAGCCGAGGCCTTGCGGATCAAGCTCGGCGAGATCGAAGTTCCAGTCGTCGGAATCGACGATCTCATCCGGATGAAGCTCGCCCGAGGCCGCCCCCAGGATCTGCAAGACGTCGCCGCTCTCACTGACGGCGAGTAGCGGTGGGGCGACGAGCAACTACTGCGTGGTCATCTTGGGGGCGTGCTTCGGCTTCTTGCCGGTCTTCGCCTTGCGGTACTCCCGGTTGAGCATGCCGATCACGTCGATCGAGATCTCCTGCGGGCAGACCCGGGAGCACTCGCCGTAGTTGGTGCAGCCGCCGAAGCCCTCTTCGTCCATCTGGTTGACCATGTTGATCACCCGCTCCTCCCGCTCGGGCTGGCCCTGCGGAAGGAGGTTGAGATGGGTGACCTTGGCCCCGGTGAAGAGCATCGCCGCTCCGTTCGGGCAGGCGGCGACACAGGCGCCGCAGCCGATGCAGATCGCCGCGTCCATCACCTGCTCCTGGGTCTCGGGCGAGACGGGCATCGCGTTCGGCTCCGGTTGCGGGCCGGTGTTGGTGCTGATGTAGCCGCCGGCCTGGATCACCCGGTCGAGCGCCCCGCGATCGACCACCAGGTCACGCACCACCGGGAAGGTGGTGGAACGGAAAGGCTCGATCTTGATCGTCTGACCGTCGACGAAGTCCCGCATGTACACCTGGCACGACGTGACCTGCTGCGGACCGTGTGGAGTGCCGTCGACCACCAGCGAGCAGGCTCCGCAGATACCTTCGCGGCAGTCGCTGTCGAAGGCGACGGTGCGCTTCTTCTCCGAGCTGAGCCGCTCGTTGAGCACGTCGAGCACTTCGAGCAGCGAAGCGTCCGGGTCGATGCCGCCGACCTCGAAGGTCTCGTAACGGCCATCTTCCGTACCGTCGAACTGCCGCCAGATCTCCAGCTTGAAGTTCACTTGTAGCTCCTCGTCGCCAGCTTCACATTCTCGAAGCTGAGTTGCTCGTCGTGCGCGGTGGGATCGCCGCCTTCGCGGCCGTACTCCCAGGCCGTGACCGTGGAAAAGCCCTCGTCGTCGCGCAGGGCCTCGCCGTCGGCGGTCTCGTGCTCCTCGCGGAAATGACAGCCACAGGACTCCTCACGCCTCAGCGCGTCGTGGCACATCAGCTCGGCCAGCTCGAAGAAATCGGAGACGCGATTGGCGTACTCGAGGCTCTGGTTGAACTCGGCGTCGCCCGGATCGACCCGCAGGT
>JBEBXB010000247.1:0-3592 GCA_040391885.1 Conexibacter woesei
CCTGCCACCCGACTTCGCCGGTTGCGGCGGACTCCGGCCCTGCGCGGGCTGGTCCGTGAAACGCGACTTTCGGCCAGTGACCTGATCCAGCCCATGTTCGTCACCGCCGGCACCGGGGTGAGCGAAGAGATCGGCCCGATGCCGGGGATCAGCCGCTACTCGATCACCGAGCTGGTCGAGGAGGCCGGCGAGGTTCGGGAAGCGGGCATCCCGGCGGTGCTGCTCTTCGGGATCCCGTCGACCAAGGACGAGGCGGGCTCCGGGGCCTATGACGACGAGGGTGTCGTCCAGATGGCGGTCCGCGCGCTGAAGGAGACGCATCCCGACCTGCTCGTGATCACCGATGTCTGCCTCTGCGAATACACCGATCACGGTCAGTGCGGATTCGTCCGCGACGGCCAGGTGGACAACGACGTCACGGTCGAGCTGCTGGCCCGCACCGCGATCTCCCACGCCGAGGCCGGCGCGGACATCGTCGCCCCGAGCGACATGATGGACGGCCGCGTCGGATCGATCCGGTACCAGCTGGACGAAGAGGGGTTTCGCGACGTGGCGATCCTCTCCTACGCCGCCAAGTACTCCTCGGCCTTCTACGGCCCCTTCCGGGAAGCCGCCGACTCGGCGCCGCAGGCCGGTGACCGTCACGGCTACCAGATGGATCCCGCCAACTCGGACGAAGCGGTACGAGAGGCCAGGCTCGACCTCGACGAAGGCGCCGACGCCCTCATGATCAAGCCCGCCGGCTCCTATCTCGACATCGTCCGGCGGGTGAAGGACGACACCGGCGCCCCCGTCGCCGCCTACCAGGTATCCGGCGAGTACTCGATGTTGAAGGCAGCGGCCGCCAATGGCTGGCTGGACGAGAAACGAGCCGCGGTCGAGTCGCTGACCGCGATCCGCCGCGCCGGGGCCGACTTCATCGTCACTTACTACGCGAAGGAGGCTGCACCGTGGCTGGCATAAGCCGGGGCGCACCCGACAAGGTCACGTTCAAGGTCCGCGGCGACGGAACCCCCGTCCACGGGCACGGGCAGGAGGCTCCGGAACGCGCGGACGAAAAGGACGCCAGCCCGGGAGCCTTCACCGGCCCCGGTGGCGAAGAGGCGGCGGTCCAGTCCTGGGAACGAGCCAAGGGGCTCCTTCCCGGCGGAGTCAACTCCCCCGTCCGGGCGATGACCCAGATCGGCCGCGACCCCGTCTTCGTCCGGTCCGCCAAGGGAGCCGAGATCCAGGGCGAGGACGGTCGGACCTACCTCGACTGGGTCGGATCCTGGGGGCCGATGATCCTCGGCCACGCCGAACCCGGCGTGATCGAGGCGGTCACCGAAGCCGCCGCCCGCGGCACCAGCTTCGGCGCCCCGACCCTCGGTGAGATCGAACTGGCGGCCGAGGTCGCCGAGCGCATCCCTTCGGTCGAGCAGATCCGGATGACCAGCTCCGGCACCGAAGCGGCGATGACGGCGATCCGGCTGGCCCGCGCGATCACCGGGCGCGACGTGATCGTCAAGTTCGCCGGCGCCTACCACGGCCACTCCGACGGATTGCTGGCCGAAGCCGGCTCCGGGGTCGCCACCCACGGCGTGCCCGCCGGCCCCGGCATCCCGGCCGCGATGGCCGCCGCCACCGTGGTGGTGCCGTGGAACGATCGTGAGGCGGTGACCAATGCGCTTGCCAACCACGAAGTCGCGGCCTTGATCGCCGAGCCGATCGTGGCCAACATGGGCGTGGTGCCCCCGGCCGAGGGCTACCTCGAGTTTCTCCGCGAGGCGACGGCGGATGCCGGCGCCCTGCTGATCTTCGACGAGGTGATCACCGGCTTCCGCATCGCCCGCGGCGGCGCCCAGGAGCTGTACGGGATCGAACCCGATCTGACCGTGATGGGCAAGATCGTCGGCGGCGGCCTGCCCGCCGCCGCGGTCGGCGGCCCCGCCCGGCATCTGGAGCGTCTCGCTCCGGCCGGCGACGTCTACCAGGCGGGCACCCTCTCCGGCAACCCGCTCGCCGTGGCCGCCGGGCTCGCAACCCTGACCCGGCTGGACGTCGCCGCCTACGCGCGGCTGGAGGAGCTGACCCGCCGTCTCAAGGAAGGGCTGCAAGAGATCGCCTCCTCGACCGAAGGAGTGCCGCTCCAGGTGGGGTCGGCACCCGGACTGGTGACGCTCTTCTTCTCGGAGGAGCCGGTCACCGACTTCGCCGGGGCGATGAACTGTGACCGTGAAACGCATGCCCGGTTCTGCCGGGGGATGCTGGAACGCGGGATCTGGCTGCCGCCCTCCCAGTTCGAGGCCTGGTTCGTATCTCTGGCCCATGATCAGTCCGCGATCGACCGCACCCTGCTCGCCGTTTCCGACGCGTTGGGAGAAGCGGCTTGAGCGCGGTCGCGGAAACACTCGACCGGCTGGCGGTCAGGACCGGCGAAGAGGGCGACCCGCTCGTCCTCCGCCCGGATGGGCCCGTCGGCGAGCCATCGCTCGGGATTCTCACCGCGGCGGGGCCGAAGGGCTCCGGCGATCCGGATCGCTACTCCTTCGTGGTCGAGTCGATCCGCGAGGGGTATCTCTCCCACTACGAGGCCACCCGCCTGCTCGATCGCCCCGATCCCGACCTCGCCCTCCTGGCCGGCGATCTCTTCTACGCGATCGGCCTCAGCGAGCTGGCGACCCTCGGCGACCTCGAATCCACAGGGATCCTGTCGGATTTGATCCGGGTCGCGGCCGACCTTCGCGCCGCGGGGGAACCGGATCGCGCCGAGGTTCTATGGGTCGTCCAGATTATCGCTCTGTCATGCGGAAAACCCGATGATTACGAGGCTCGTCTGGATGCCGTCGCATCCGGTGATTCCGGGGTTCTGAACGACCTTTTCACCTGGGCAAAAAAGACCGCCGACGGGCGCGGTATGGGGCGAGAGTTCGATGTTGCCTGCAAGGCAATACACTTGCGGCCGTCCAATCTCTGAATCTGTGTCTGATCCGTTGAACAAGAACACGTCCGCGGGGGATGAGCCCCGCATCAAACTGCCCGAAGCCGAGCCGCGTGGCTACTTCGAGGGTGAGTCGATGACCCGACGCAAGGTCTTCACCGTCGCCAGCCAGGCGATCGGTGGCGTGGCCGGTGCTGCCGTCGTCCTGCCGGTCGTCGGTTTCGCCCTCGCCCCACTCTTCAGTCGGGGCAAGGAGCGTTGGGAAGCGGTCGGCACCACCGACGACTTCAACGCCGAGACCTACCGCCCCGTGGTCTTCACCGAGATCACCGGCATCGGCGAGGCCGGCAAGACCACCGCCTACGTCCGCCGCGGCTCCGCCGAGCACGACGAGGACCCGAACGAGTTCATCGCGATCTCGACCCGGTGCGCCCACCTCGGCTGCCCGGTCCGCTTCGTCCAGGCGGCCGCCAACTTCATCTGCCCCTGCCACGGCGGTGTCTACGACTTCCTCGGCAAGCGCATCGGCGGACCGCCCGTCCGCCCGCTCGACCGGTTCCAGACCCGTCAGCGCAACGGCCAGGTCGAGCTCGGTCCGCGTTACAGCGTGACCAACCAGCTCAAGGCCGTCCGGGTCCGCGACCCCGGGGAGTTCACCGGCGGCATCTGGGA
>JBEBXB010000248.1:0-3556 GCA_040391885.1 Conexibacter woesei
CCCGGGTCCAAGTTGGCTGACATCGCCCGCGGGATCGGTGTTCAGTCGAGTGCCGCCAACGGAATTGCCAAGAAGGCCGTTGCCGCCGGCAAAGTGAAGAAGTCCGAGGACAAGACTTACACCGCAGCCTGACCGCAGTCGATGCGCAGCCGGGTGTGAATGAGGTCCCCCGGCTGCCGACTTTCAACGCTCGTCTTGAACGGTCGCCACGAGCCGGTGACGAGCATGACCTCCACCGCCCGTTTCGGGAGTATGTTCAGCCCTGAACGCCGGGCAGCTTGGTAGCGATCCACGGAGCGAGCGTTCGGGCGAATGTCGCGGACAGGTGATAGGTGTCCCGGTAGACGAGGACGTCGCCGATCACCGACGGGCACCGTTCCTTCGGGCAGAGCTTCCGTACCGGATCGATGATCTTCACACCGGCTTGCTTGGCCGCTTCGTAGTCGAAGGCCCACTCCCGACGGCGTTTCGCGTCGAAGACGCATTCCTCGAGCTTGTTGGTGTTGTCGGCGACACATTCATACGGTAGGAACGGCGCCCTTGGCTGGTCCCTGATCAGCACGACGTCCTTCGATGCCCGCTTGATCCGGCGCAGCGTCCGTTCCATCCCGGCGATGAGACGGGGTTGGCTCGCGATCCTCGAAAGCTCTCTGTCGCCGTCCTTCAGCCGGAAGCGATCGAGGGTCGAGCTGCTGACGACGGTCAGGTCGGGCTTTTCGGCCTCGATCCGCTCGAGGGCGTTGGCGCGCCACCGGTCGCAGTACTCCCGGTAGGCGGTGTCCGCGACCAGGCAGTTGCCCCGGGTCAGGACGGTGACCTCCCAATCCCGGTCCCGCGCCAGCCGCCCGAAGGTGGGGGCGTACTGGAGCGCGTGGGAATCGCCGAAGAGGACGACGCTCTTGACGGGCCGCTCGGCCTTCGTGAAACGGCACTCGCCGGACTCGGTCTGCGTGCCCGAGATCAGACAGCCCTTCTCGTAGGCGTGGCCGCGGTCGTCCCGAGCCCGTTCGGGGGAGGGACGGATCGCGCTGACGGTCTGTTGCGGGACGCCCGTCTCCGCCGCCAGGGCGCCTGCGACCCGCTCCTCGGGCGCTTCCACGACGTCGATCCGATCGACGCTTATCGCCAGCCCGGCCGTGACCGCGGCCGCCATGCAGACGCCGCCGATGGCGAGCGCCCGCCGGGGGTGGAGGTTGAGGTTCCGGGAACGGCGGAAGGGCTCCTCGATCAGGCGATGAGAGATCTCCGCGGGCACCCATGCCGCCAGCGAGATCAAGACGAGCAGGCCGGGCCCCATCTCGCCCCACATCGCGATCGCGAAGACGACGAACGGCCAGTGCCACAGGTACCACGCATAGGAGATCTTGCCGAGGTACTGAAGCGGCGGCAGGCCCAGGAGCTTGATGCCGATCCCCCGGTGCACCGCGGTCCCGCCGATGATCAGCGCCACCGTCCCCAGGACTGGGATCAAAGCCCGCCAGCCGGGGTACGGATCGATCTCGTTGAACGTGAAGGAAGCGATTATCACCGCGGCGACCCCGCCGACCACGAGCGGTCCCGCCAGCCACCCGGGCAATCGAAACGATCGCGGCAGCACGATCGCCAGCACGGCGCCGAAGAGGATCTCCCAGCCACGGGTCAGGGTGGAGAAGTACGCGCTGAGGGGCTCCGCCGGGGTGTAGACGATCGAGTAGACGAGGGACGCCAGGGCGAGCGACACCGTCAAGACGAGGATCACCCGGAAGGGACGCTGCAGGAAGCGGGCGGCGAGGGCGAAGCAGCCGAGCAGCAGCAAAGGCCAGAGAAAGTAGAACTGCTCTTCGACGGAGAGCGACCAGTAATGCTGCGTCGGGCTGACTATGCCTTCGGAGAACGCGAAGTAATCGATGTCCTCGGCGATGAATCGCCAGTTGACGAAGTAGAGGCCCGCCGCGAGGATGTCCTTGCCCGTCTCCATCTGCATCACGGTCGGGAAGAGGATCAACGAGCCGACCGCGATGAAGACGAGGACGGTGGACGCCATCGGCAGGAGCCGCTTCGCGCGGCGACCGTAGAAGTTCCGGAGCGAGATCGAGCCGCGCTTCCGGTACTCCCCGAGGATGAGGCCGGTGATCAGGAACCCGGAGAGGACGTAGAAGACGTCCAGCCCGACGAAACCGCCTTCGGCCCACGGCACCTCGGCGTGGCAGAGCAGCACAAGCACGAGGGCGATGCCCCGGATTCCCTGAATGTCGAGTCGGAACCCCTTCGAGTTCTCGGCACCCGCTGGGGACTGCTTTTCCCTGCCCGCGTGAGCGATTCGACCAGGTTAGTGAATCGAGGCGCTCTGTCGAGCCGGCCTTGGTCCGAGCGGGCCGGCGGGCGAGGGGCGGATGGGGGTCAGGCCGCTATCCAGAGCGCGTCGTTGCCGAGTGGGACGCGACGCACCTTCTCCTCGACCATCAGCTCGGAGAGGCCTCGTTCGGCCTCGGTCCGATCCGGGGTCTGGAGGTTTCCGGTCATCACCGCGGCGACCTCCTGAGTAGTCAGGCCCGCCGGGTAGAGGCGCAGCGCGTCGAGCGGATCGTCGGCCGGGGCGATCCGGTTGAGGGTCGGGTCCAGGTTCGCCACCGCCACGTCGTACGCGTCGATCGTCTGGAAGCCGCCGACTTCGAACCGGCGTCCCTCGCGGCTGAAGATCACGGAGGGAGCGGTGTAGCGCGGGCCGAGGTCGGAGTCGGCCGTCTTCCCCTGCAGCTGGGTAGCGCCCCCGATGGCGGAGCGAGAACGTTTCCAGTCGGCGCGGTAGGCGTTCTGGACTTCCGGCGAGTCGAGGACGGCGGCCACCGCGTCGGCGTCGATCCCGGGGATGGTCGCCAACGCCGCCCGGAGGTGGTTGTCGTCGTCGAGCAGGAGCGGGGTGTTGAAGTTGAGCAGCTGGAACGTGCGCAGGACCTTCCACTCGCTGCCGGGGCGCAGGAGCCTCGCAGCGGTGATCGCCTGGCAGGAACGGCCGGTCGTGAAGGGCCTCGACTTGGGCTCCACCGCGAAGGGCATCCCGTAACGGTCCCTCAGGGTCAGCCAGCCCTCTGTCTGCTGGAGCGGGGTGAGCGTCGACGGGTTGTCGAGGTCGGAGAGCCCGATCGTGACCAGATGCCACACGATCTGATCGCGGTAGCGCCACTCCAGGGTTCGCAGGGCCGGGTTCGCGGAGTAGCCGAAGGGGCAGCCCGGATCGTTGAACACCACCGCGGTGATCGGCCCGCCCGGGCCCTGCCCGTGAGCGGCAGGCTCGAGTCCGGTGTCGAAGGATGTCGGGCTTACGCCGGCGGTCGTGTACTCCATGGGGTCGGGTCTCCTGTCGGTTTGCCGGAAGGGGGGAAACGGGTGCGGTCGAAGACTAACCTGCGGCCGTCGCCGGCCGGGGTACACTTGTCGCGTGTCCCGCACCGCGAGAACTTCCGGGCTGATCCTCGTCACGCTGCTCTGGGCAGCGATGCTTGCCGTGATCGGTTCGCCGGAGATCCTCCTGTTCACCGTCCCTGTGTTCATGCTGGCGGCGCCGTTGGCGCTCGGG
>JBEBXB010000249.1:0-3552 GCA_040391885.1 Conexibacter woesei
CCGATCAGTTCCTCGTTGGCGCCCCGGCCATACATGTCGGCTGTGTCGAGAAAGTCGACTCCGAGCTCGAGGGCCCGGTGGATGGTGGCAATCGACTCAGTCTCATCGGCCTCCCCGTAGAACTCCGACATCCCCATGCAGCCGAGGCCGATCGAAGAGGTCTCGGCACCTTGTGATCCCAGCTTGCGTCGCTCCATCCGCCGATCATAGATCGCGGGCCGAGCGGCACGGCTCACCCGATGCCGGCGGCGATCCGGCGAAGCATGGCGGAGATCTCCCCCTGGTCGGCCGCCGCGAGCACCGGCAGGGTGCCGTTGCCTCGGGCTATGCAGACGCCCAGCACCATCGCGATCAGGAGCTCGCTCTCCAGGTCGGCATCGGGCACACCCTGTTTCCCGAAGCCTTCGACCAACGGCCCTCGCAAACGGTTGCGGACCATCGTCCTCAACTGGTCGAGGACCTCGCCGTCGAGATCCGGGGCCGTCATCGCCCGGGCGACCGGGGTTCGGCCCGGCTCCTCCCAGATCTCGAAGACCGCGGTGACGATGTCTTCCGGCGTCATCCCGGCGAACCGGACCGGAACGGTCTCGGACTCGTCGGCGAGCGTGGCGAGATACAGGCCTTCCTTGTTGCCGAAGTACCGGGCGATCAAAGCGGGGTCGGCGCCGGCGCGTTCGCCGATCGCGCGGACGGTCGCCCCGGCGTATCCCTTCTCGTTGAAGAGCGCCCGCCCGGCCTCGATGAGGTCCTGCCGGGTGGCGGAGGAGTCGTGGGCCCGTCGCGGGCCGGACGCTTCAGGGTTGCGGGTCCGGGGGGCGGGGCCGTTCATGCGCGCACGGGCTCGGTCATCTCTTCACCATCAAACACGCTCGGCCCGACGCCACCGCCGGCACCACCCTCTTCCATCAGCAGGTTGCTCTCCTCGGTGGAAAGTTCGCGGGGACCGGTGGGTTGCAGGCGCATCAGGACCAGGGCGAGGGCGGCCGCGACCAGGCAGGCCCCGGCCCCGATCATCAGGGCCATCGTGATGCCGGCCGCCTCCGGGTGAAGCGCCCCGACCGGTGTGTGGGCGGCCAGCGCCATCGCGCACAGCGCGGAGCCGATCGACCCGCCGGTGGTTCGCAGGACCTGATTGAGGCTGATCGCGCTGGCGGTCCGGGAGGCGGGGACGGCGCTGACGATGAGGGCGGGCATGGTGGCGAAGGTGACCCCTATCCCGAACCCGAGGAGGCCGGTGGCGAGCCCGATCTCCCACAGCCCACCGTGGAAGACGGCGAGCAGGATCTGGGTGGTGGCCACGAGCACCGCACCCATCGGCAGGACGCGGGCTATTCCGAAGCGGGCGACCAGCCGGCGGGAGATCGGTTGGGAGATGAGGCTGCCGATCGAGAGTGGCAGGAGCAGCAGGCCTGCGGTGACCAGGGTGGATCCGAAGCCGTAACCGGTCGAGCGGGGCATCTGGGTGAGGATGTTGATCAGCGACATGCATGTGTAGAGGCCGATGCCGAGCAGCAGTGCGGCCGAGTTGGCTCCGAGCACCGCCGGCTGGACGGACGAACGCAGGTCGATCAGCGGGTTCGCGCTGCGAAGCTCGACCCGGGCCCAGACGGCGAGCGCGGTCACGGTGACGAGGAGCAGGCCGGCGATCTCCGGAGATTCCCACCCGAGGCGTTCACCTTCGGTCAGCGCGATCAGCAGCGCACCGAGCCCGATTCCGAGCAGGGCCGCGCCGGGGATGTCCAGGCGCACGCCGCGACTGCCGGCGGGCGCCCGGGGCACGACCACCCAGACCGTGACGAGCGCGAGCGCGCTGAAGATGGCCCCGAACCAGAAGGCGGCGTGGAAGCCCAAGCCCTGGGCGATCAATGCCGTCACCGGGAAGCCCAGCCCGGCGCCGACGGCGACCGTCACCGAGAGTGCGGCGATGGCGGAAGTCTGACGCGGCCCGGAAAGCCAGGTTCGCGCCATCGAGATCGCGAGGGGAACGGTGGCGTAGCCGACGCCCTGCATCGCGCGGCCGACCAGGAGTTGAGGGAGGCCCTGCGCGGTGGCGGCCACCACCGATCCCAGCAGGCTGGAGAGCAGCGTGATCTGAAGAACTCGGCCGCGCCGTGGCCCATCGCCGAGGCGGCCGAGCACCGGCGTGGCGATCACTCCGACCAGGAGGTTGACGGTGAGGATCCATTGGGCCGAGGAGAGTGAGACCCCGAAGTCGTGGGCGATTGTCGGGATCAGCGGGGCGCCGAGCGTGGACATGACCGACACGGTCAGGCCGGCGAACATCAGGGTGGCGACGAGACGGCGAGGGGAGGTCGTGGAAAGAATGTCGCCGGATGATGTCATCAGATGATGACAATTTAGCATGGTCGGCGAGGAAGCTCAAGGCGATCGGGACTCGAAACGGCCGGGGCCCAGGACAGACCGGGCTCGATGCGGCGGGCTCGAACCGGCGGTGCAAGAAGAAGGGCCCCTGACCGGGGCCCTTCGAGTGCTGTGTCGGACCGGCGCGGGCGGCTGGGCCCGGCTGCTCAGTAGTTGCCGGGGTGCCGGACGGAGAAGCCCTTGCTGGAGCGGACCGTGGAGCTCCAGCGGTTGCCCTTCTTGCCACCCATGTTCGACGTGTCGAAGGAGAGCCCGGCGACCACCATGTACATGTGGCCCCGGTTGGCGTAAGTCGTGATCCAACGGCCGAGGCCCTTGCGCTTCCACCTCATGTAGCCGCCCGAGGGCATCGAGCCCTTGACGAAGCCACCGGCGCGAAGCGCGAAGCTCACGGATCCGGAGCAATCGTAGCCGCGGTCCTTGAGGCGACCGTGACCGCCGCCGTAGATGTACGGCTTGTTGCGGATCTTGTTGGCGGCGGCGATGACCTTCTTGACCCGGGCGGGGGCCGACGCCGGCGCGATCGCCTTGCCGTTGACGATGCGGGCCTTCTTGAGGGGCGCGCAGTCGGTCGAGCTCACGGAAAGTCCTCCGGAGGCACCGCTGTCGCAGGCGGCGAGTGCGGTGGGTGCCGAGCCGAACGCGAGGAACGCGAACGTGAGCAAGGCGGTGCCGGCAGCAAGAGCGAGCTTGAGTGCGCGGCTATACGAAATTGGGGCTGTGCGAAGCGGGCTGATACCGATCTCCTTTGTCAGCCTGCGGGGTTAGCTGTCGGGCTGGCGCTTTGTAGGAGCTTGCGCCCTCACTCGGTGGTGAGTTCGCCCCAAAAACCTGGTTCCCCCGCTTCCCGGCTCGGATGTCGTCCGGGAATTCGGCTATTCGGTTTTCGAACTTGCGTGATACTAGACCATGTACACGCATTTCGCTAACAAACGTGTGCATCCTCCTGCTCATTCCGGACTTTTTCTCACGATAGAAGCCCGATCGGACCCCAAAACGGCGCCGACCCATCGACTTGACAATCCGCTTTGGCAAGGCTAATTCGGGGTCCGCTGGTAGGTTTGGAGTAATGGATGCAGTGGGAAAACGAGTTCTCCTGACCGGTGCTACCGGGGGGCTCGGCCGCACCATCGCGACCTCGATCGCCCGCGCCGGCGGTCGGCTTCTGCT
>JBEBXB010000250.1:0-3541 GCA_040391885.1 Conexibacter woesei
ACGCCGAGGACTTTGGCGACCGGGTCCGCACGGTGGTCGAGGTGCCGGGCCTGCTTGAGTTCGAGCAGCGTCAGGTGACGGCGCGGAAGGTCTCGGATGAGGCGAAGGTCCAAGGATCCGCGAGCGGGGCAGATGGTCGGCGCGAGGATGCGGGCGGAGCCGACGCCGAGGCGACCGATCCGTCCCCGAAGCAGGGTACGGAGGAGAAAGAATGATCGCGGGTCTCGCCCTGGGCAGCGACAACAAACGGTACTTTCGCGGCAATCTGCCGCGTCTCGCGATGATCACGATCATCGCCATGCCGCTGCTTTACTGCGCGCTCTACCTGTGGACCTTCTGGAATCCGTTCAACGAGGTCGAGCGGATCCCGGCGGCGGTCGTGAACCTGGACCGCGGGGCGAAAGAGGACGGGAAGCCCTTCCACGCCGGCAAGCAGGTCGTCTCCAACCTGATCAAGTCCGGCCAGCTCGGGGTCGAGGAGACCTCTGAGAGCAAGGGCACGCAGGGTCTCGCCGACGGGACCTACTACTACAAGATCACGATCCCGCCCGGTTTCAGCAAGGCGATCGTTTCGCCGACCGCGCAGAACGCGGTCCGGGCCGAGCTCAGCTTCGAGTTCAACGACGCCACCAACTATCTGATGTCGGTCATCGGTGGGGACGCCGCCGAGCAGGTGATCAACCAGGTCAACGAGACCATCGGCGACAAGATCATGAGCAAGGTACTGGTCACG
Source organism: Conexibacter woesei (assembly GCA_040391885.1). Classification (GTDB taxonomy): domain Bacteria; phylum Actinomycetota; class Thermoleophilia; order Solirubrobacterales; family 70-9; genus 67-14. The sequence goes on from JBEBXB010000250.1 coordinate 734, forward strand.
GTGAAGGGGTCGATCCCGAAGCTTGAACAGGCGGCGGCCGGGGTGGACAAGCTGGCGGCCGGCACCGCCCAGCTGAACACCGGCATGAACGAGTTGAAGACCCAGCTGGACCAGGTGATCGTCCCGGCACTGGGGCAGCTGGACAGCAACCAGCTCAGCGAGTTCAACGAGAAGGTCGCGAGCGTGGTCAGCCAGGCCGAGACGCTCCTGCCTCTGGCGGAGCAGGCAGCCGGCGGCTCGCTGGGACAGGCAGCAAGCGAAGCGGTCGCCTTCCTCAACAGCCTGCCCGACCCCGAGGCCAAGCAGGTCGCACGGAGCCTGGAAGCCGCGGGCCAGACGGCAGGTGGGGACCTGGCTGCCGCCAACCAGATGATGAGCACTCTGTCCGCCGACCTGAAGGATCTGGAGCAGAAGCTCCACGCCCGGCAGGACGGCAGCCTGGAGGCTCAACTCGCCTCGATCGAGCAGGAGCTGAAGGCGAAGATGCTGACCTTGAGCAGCGGGCTCGAGAAGCTGGCCTCCGGCACCGGTCAGCTCAACTCCGGCATGGACGAGCTGCAATCCGGGGTCCAGCAGGGCCTCTCGATGGTGCCGCACTGGAATCGCAAGCAGCTGGAGGACCTGGCCGACACCCTCTCGACCCCGGTCAACCTGAAACAGGTAACCCACAACGAGGCCAGCACCTTCGGCACCGGCTTCGCGCCCTTCTTCATCGGGCTGGCCATGTTCGTCGGGTCGCTGCTCTGCTGGATGCTGCTCACCCCGCTCCAGTCGCGGGCGATCGTCTCCGGCGTGAGTCCGCTGCGCACGGCGCTGCTTTCCTTTCTGCCGGCATTGTTGGTGGGGGCGCTCCAGGCAACCGTCCTCTTCCTCGTGGTCAACTACGTGCTCGGGGTGCACGCGGTCCATCCGCTCGGAATGCTTCTGTTCATGATCCTGATGTCGGCGACCTTCCTGGCGATCATCCAGGCGTTCAACGCCGTGTTCGACATCGCCATCGGCCGGGTGACCAGCCTCGCGTTCCTGATGATCTGGCTCGTCTCCTCCGGCGGCATCTACCCGGTGCCGGTCACCGCCAAGCCGTTCCAGGTGATCCATCCGTTCGACCCGATGACCTACACCGTCAACGGGCTGCGGCAGCTGACCGTTGCCAGCAGCCCGGATTCGCGGCTCTGGATGGCGATCGCCGTCTTGGTCGGGATCGTGGTGACCGGGCTGCTGATCACCTCCTGGGCCGCACGCCGCAACCGGCAGTACACGATGGAGCGTCTCCACCCATCCATCGAGGTCTGACGTGCTGAAACGGATCGAGATCACCCCGACCCTGAAGCTCCAGTGCCTGGGCTTCATGATCGGCTCGACCTTCTTCGCGCTCGGCTCCTTCGGGCCGGTCTCGGCCCAGATCGGCAGCACGGCGTCCAACGTCCTCTTCTTCATAGGGTCCTGGGGTTTCACCACCGCCGCCTTCGTCCAACTGTTGCTGAGTGGCGCGAGCCGGAACGATCGCGGGGCACTGAGAGCCGTTTGGCTGGCCGCAGCGACCCAGTTCGTGGGGACGATCCTCTTCAACGTGAGCACCGGCTCCGCGATATACGCGGAGTCAGTCACCGCACAGAAAGATCTGGTCTGGGCCCCGGACGCCCAGGGCTCAGTGCTCTTCCTGGTCAGCGGGGCGTTCGCGCTGCTCGCCCTCGCTCGCGTAAACCGCCTCTGGAGGCCGATGGACCGGGACTGGCTGAGCAACTGGGTGAACATGGCCGGCTGCGTCGCATTCGGGGTGTCCGCGATCGCAGCTGTCGTCACCTCGTCAGGGGGCGTCGAGAACGCCAGCCTCGCCGCCTGGACGACCTGCGTCGGCGCGGTCTGCTTCTTTGCCGCCTCGGCCCTGGTGCTGCCCGATGCAGGCCGAACAGTCACCTCAGCATCCTCGATCGAGGAGACGGCTTGATGACCTTCAATAATCCCGCCGGGCCACGATCCGGCTCCACCCGTTCCCGAAAGGAACCAAGATGAGCAAATCGCATGACAACTCGAAGACCCTGGCGGAGACCTACTTCACTCAGCCGGCCCCGAGCCGCAAGATGCCGGAGGGACGGATCGAGGCGGGGGCTGCCCTCAAGGTGCTTCAGTCGGAGATGCTGCTCGACGGTGAGCCGAACAAGAACCTGGCCACCTTCGTCACCACCTTCATGGAGGACGAGGCCCGGCAGGTAATCACCGAGAACCTTCACCGCAACTACATCGACCATGCCGAGTACCCGCGCACCGCGGAGATCTCGAAGCGTTGCGTGCGGATGATCCACGACCTGTTCAACGGGCCCGGTGACCCGGAGACGCCGGGCACCGCGACGGTCGGTTCCTCGGAAGCGGTGATGCTGGGCGGCCTCGCCATGAAGTGGCGCTGGAAGGAACGGCGCAAGAAGGACGGCAAGTCGGATGCGGCGCCGAACCTGGTCTACGGCGGCGATGTCCACGTGGTCTGGGACAAGTTCTGCCGGTACTTCGACGTCGAACCGCGCAAGGTGGACATCCCGGTGGGCAAGACCACCGTGGGACCGGAGGAGCTCGGCCCGCAGATCGACGAGAACACGATCGGCGTCGTCGGCGTCGTCGGCACCACCTTCACCGGCGAGTGCGATGACGTCGAGGGCCTCGACAAGCTTCTCCAGGAGCTGAAGAGCGAGAAGGGCCTCGACATCCCGATGCACATCGATGCGGCTTCGGGTGGCTTCGTCTTCCCGTTCTCGCACCCAGACTTCAAGTGGGACTTCCGGCTCGAGTCGGTCAAGTCGATCAACACCTCCGGGC
>JBEBXB010000251.1:0-3529 GCA_040391885.1 Conexibacter woesei
CTCTGGTTCGGGGCCGGCAGCCACTACTGCCTCGGCGCCCCGCTCGCGTTGGCGGGGGGCCCCGGACCCGCCTACCGCGTGACGCGGAAGGCGCGAGTCACCTTGCGGCCGGCGAACCGGCCGGTCACGGTGACCTTCTTCTTGCCGAGTCGCTTGCCGACCCGGAACTTCAGGGCGTACTTGCCCTTCGCGTTGGCGACGGCACGGACCGGCGAGATCCGCTTGCCGGCGAACTTGACCCGGACCCGCTCACCACGTACCAGACCGGTCACGACGACCCTCTGGACACCGCGGCGCTTGACCTTCTTGCGGGCCAACTTGCCGCCGAGGGTGCGGTTGCGCAGCACCATCACCCTGGCCGAACCGGTGCGATCCTCGGCCGCACCGACGATCACCAGGTCGCGGAGCCCGTCCGACAGGGCGCGGCGAACCACGACCTTCTGGCTGACCGCACCGGACTCGTCCGCCTTGCCGGAGCCGACGGCGGACCCGCCAAGAGAGAGCGAGTAGGCCTCTCCGGGTTCAAGTCCGTCGGCCCGCACCGCCAGGGGCTTCCCGGCCAGGACCGCATCGCTGCCGGCGCTGATCCGGAAGGCCGCCGGTCCCGGCGAGTTCGGATCCGGGTCAGGGTCGGGGTCCGGGTCCGGGTCCGGGGTGACTACCGGTTCCTTCTCGGTCGTGAACGAGTCCCAGCTGCCGGTCTCGACCTGCCCGGCGACCGTGCTGACCGCCCGGAAATGGTAGGTGCGGTCAGCGCTCAAGCCCTCGAGATCGAAGGCCAGATCCTCCGTCCCGGAGGCCGGAACGACCTGCGGGGCAGTGGCAACCGGATCGCTGTGATCGGCGTTGGCCGTGTACTCGACCCTGACGGAGCGATCGAAGTTGCCGGCCTCGACCGGCACGGTGACGCGTGCAGAGGTGCGGCTCACGTCATTCGCGGTCGCCACCCCCAGCGAGTCGGTGAGTGCCTCGGCCGTGAACTCGACCCAGGCGGTCTCGACAAAATGCGAGTGGAGGGTCGACTCGGAGACGACCCGGGCCCAGTAGGTCCCGCCGGGCTCCAGATCCTCCAGCTCGAAGGCCTGATCGCCGTTCGCGATCACCTCGCGGGCCTCGGTCTCGATCACATCGCTGTGATCGGGCTCCGTCGACAGCTCGGCGTGAACCGACTGCGGGCCGTAGGTGTTCAACGTCACGCGGGACTTGACTTCGACCTTCTGGCCGGCCGTCGCGACTGTCGGCGCGGTCAGCATGGTGGGCGTGCCGGGTGCGGAGACGGTCCGGTTGGAACCCCGCTTCTCGGTCGAGTTTCCGGCCACCAGCACCGCCCTGAAGTAGTTGGTCCCGGCGGGCAGGCCGGTGACGTCGAACTCCACCACCTCTGAATCGACCTCACCGCTGACCGGCTTCGCGGCGGTGGTCTGCGGATCCTGCGTGTAGGCCGAGTTGCGAGCGTGCTCCAGGTAGACGGACAGGTCACCCTCGGTGCCCGGGTAGACCTTGACGCTCAGCCGGGCGGCACCGTCGGCGGTGAATGGGTTGACCAGCCCGTCCTGCTTGGACGCGATGTCGGTGCGGATGGCCTTCCAGTCGGAGACCAGCTCGTATCCGTCGGAGCTCCGGCTGACCGCACGGTACGAATAGTCGGCGGACAGTTCCAGGCCGTCGACGATGACGTTGATGGCCTTGCTGCCCACGTCGCCGGCCGCCGTTTCGGTTCCCGCGACTTCGATCTGGGCGAGGTCACTTGTCTTCGCGTACTCGATGCGGAGCTCCTGATCACCTTCGGTGCGAGGCTGGACCGTGGCGTTAAACCGCACCTGGGCCTTGCCATCGACCTTGTTGATGATCGTGGCGCCGTAGGTGGAGATGACAGCGGCTTCCTTGGTGAACTTGATCCAGTTGGTGCTGATCTCGCGCTCGTCGGCACCTTCGGCGACGAACCGGAACCAGTAGCTCTTGCCGGCTTCGAGACCGGTCACGTTGAAGCGCGGCGTGACCGAGCTGCCGTCTGCCGGGGAGGTAGCGGTGCCCTTGATCACGGCATCGCTGTGGTCGTCCTCGCTTTCGGACCACTCGAGCCGGATGTCCTGTGAACCGTCGGTGCTCCCCGTGACGGCGGCGGACACCGCGGCCGTCGTGGTGTTCAGGCCCGTCGCCCTCGGCTGGACGATGCTGGCGCCCTGCCGGTTGATGGTGCCGACGCCGCGCAGGTCGAAGCCACCGCTGCCGACGGTCTTGTACGGATCGTAGATCGCCCGTCCGAAGGAGTCGAGATCGGTCGGCGTTCCGTCGATCACGGTGCCGACGATGTCGACGATCCTGACCCGGTCGATCGCGTCCAGATCCACCTTGCCGTCGCGCACCTCGGGCTTGTTCTTCAGCGAAGCGAGATCGAACGGGGTGCCGAAGCCGTTGAGGTCACGTCCGGCGACACCGTCGATCTTCGACGCCGGGAACCCGCCGAAAGCCGCGACGGGCTGATCGTGCAGGTTCCCGGCGTCGAAGCGGACGAAGTCGGTGCCGTTCGAGGAGACCTCGACGTAGCCGAGCTCGAGGAAGTCGTTGTCCTGGCCAGAGACCCGGAAGCTGTTCTCGAACACGGCGAAGTCGGCGCCGGGGCCGTCGAAGACCGGGGCGTCGAACGTCATGGTGATCCGTCCCCCGTTGCCGAGCACGACCACGCTCATGTTGCCGTCATAGCCGCTGCCGCCGACCGGCCCGACCGCGTTCGGCGGCACCTGCCAGTTGGCGGCGACGTCCGTCCCGGGCTCGTAGTCCTCCCAGCCGGTCGCCCAGCCGCGGAGCCGAGGATCGTTGCCCGGCAGGGCGACGATCGGGTTGTCCTCCGTTCCCATGCCGGAGCCAGGCGGGTAGGAGTCCCTTACCTTGTAGGTCGCGTCGAAGTACTGCGCCGGGTCGGTCACACCCGCCTTGCGGGCGAGGACCCGGATGTCTTGACCGGCATGGTCGATCAAGGGGAGCTGGGTGCGGGTCTGCCATTCGGCGTCTCCCACCGTCTGGGAGCCGGTGAGCACGGCGACTTCGATCTCACCCCCGCCGGCCAGGCTGAAGGGCAGGATCTCCGACTTGGGGATCACCGGGAGGACCGGTGCCTGCGGAATTGCGGGTTCGTCGGCTCCGGCGACCGGGGACGACACCAGCATGAGGGACATCGCCAGGAACGCGGCGACGATGAATCTGAGGGGGGAACTGCTCCCCCGGAGGGCACATCTCGGGACGTTTCTCACTTCTTCCTTCCCGCCGCAGCAGGAAGGCGTCCGGAGAGAACCGGGAGCCCAAACCTGCGTATCGCGACAGCGTTTGATGGACGTCTGCCCGGGAGGTATCCCGACTCATCGACCTGAAGGTCGATCTACGGTTGCGCGACAGTGCCGGACTTGGACCGGCTTCCCCTCGGCGGGCAGATATTCAGTTTTACGGGGCGGAAGCTACCAACAAACGCGGGGAACGGCCCAGCCTGTCCGCCGGACCATTCGGGATGCACTGCCGGCGGCGCTTCCCGAAT
>JBEBXB010000252.1:0-3491 GCA_040391885.1 Conexibacter woesei
GCGGAAACACTCACCGGCGAGGGTTTCCGCGCACAGTTCACCTCCGCGCAGTTCCCAAGGGCGGGCCTTTTGGCCCGCCCTTTCTCATGCTCGAGCGGAACGAGCCCGGGCGGGGCGGGCGATCAGGGCTTCGGCGGGACCGCCGGCTGACCGAGATCGTAGGTCTGGTAGGCGCCGAAGCGGCTGAAGGTCTTGTGCGTGGGTCCGTGATAGTCGGAGGAGCCGGTCGCGGTGACGCCGAGCTCGTCGGCCAGGTCGAGGAGGTGCTTGGTCTGGGCGCGGGTGTGGGACGGGTAGAAGACCTCGATCCCGCCGATGTCGAGCGAGCGGATCAGGGACTCGACCTGCTCCGGCACCTTGACGTCCCAGTACGGATGGGCGATCACCGGCACGCCGCCCGCCTCGCGGATGATCTCGCAGGCCTGGTGGGCATCGGGCCAGCGGCGGGAGACGAAGGCCTTGGCTCCGGGCACCAGGTACTCCTCGAAGAACGGCCCCATGTTGTTCGCGGCGCCGGCCGCGTGGGCGATGTGGGGGCGGCCGATCGCGTCGGCGGCCCCGGCCTCGCGGACCGCGTCCTCGAAGGTGATGTCGAAGCCGTGGCCCCGGAGGTTCTCGATGATCTTCTTCGCCCGCTCGCGCCGCTCCTCTTGGGCGCGGTCGCAGGCCGGCTTGATCTTCTCCAGGTCCACCCAGTAGCCACAGATATGGAGATCCTCGGCGAACTCGTGGACCGAAGACATCTCGATCGCGGGGACGATCTCCACGCCGAGGCGTTCACCGGCCTCGATCGCTTCGGGAACGCCGGCGATGCCGTCGTGATCGGTCAGGGCCAGCACCTCGACCCCGGCCTTCGCCGCCTCCTCGACGACCCCCGCGGGTGCGAGCTGGCCGTCGGAAACTGTGGAGTGGCTCTGAAGTTCGATCATGGGCCGGGAATCATAAGAGCGGCCGGCGCCCCGAAGCGGGCCGACTGGGAGGGGACGGGCGCTCGAACGGTGGCGGATCGGACCCGGACGAATCCCCGGACGAATCTCCGGACACGGGCGGAACCGGTCGCCGGGTGGCTTCGGGACTCCGCTTGGAGCGCCACGTCCATAGAATCCGAGGAATGTTCGAGAAGGTTCTGATCGCCAACCGAGGCGAGATCGCAATCCGTGTAGCCCGAGCCCTCAAAGAGATGGACATCACCTCGGTGGCTGTCTACTCCGAGGCCGACCGGGAGGCGCGCCACGTCGCCGCCTGCGACGAGGCATACCTGATCGGGCCGGCCATCCCCGCCGAGAGCTACCTCTCGATCGAGAAGATCATCGGGGCGGCCAAAGAGGCCGGCGCCGACGCGATCCATCCCGGCTACGGCTTCCTCGCCGAGAACTCCGACTTCGCCCGCGCCTGCGACGAGGCCGGCATCACCTTCATCGGCCCGCCCGCCTCGGCGATCGACGCGATGGGCTCGAAGACCAAGGCCCGCGAGATCATGGACGCCGCCGGCGTGCCGATCGTGCCCGGCGCCACGGAGCCCGCGGCCGACCTCGCCGAAGCCCGCCTCCAGGCCGAATCGGCCGGCTACCCGGTTGCCTGCAAGGCCGTCGGTGGCGGTGGCGGCAAGGGGTTCCGCGTCGCCCTGACCCCGGACGACTTCCAGGAAGCCTTCGAGGGCGCCGCCCGCGAAGGCGAGAAGTTCTTCTCCGATGACCGCGTCTACGTCGAGCGCTACCTCGAGGATCCGCGCCACGTCGAGATCCAGGTCCTCGCCGACAAGCACGGCAACGTGATCCACCTCGGCGAGCGCGACTGCTCGATCCAGCGCCGTCACCAGAAGGTGATCGAAGAGGCCCCCGGCCCGCACGTGGACGAGGAGATGCGCGAGCGGATCGGCAAGATCGCCACCGACGCCGCCAAGGCCGTCGGATACTTCTCCGCCGGCACCATCGAGGGCATGCAGGTCGGCTCCGAGTACTTCTTCCTCGAGATGAACACCCGGGTCCAGGTCGAGCACTGCGTCACCGAGATGGTGACCGGCATCGACATCGTCCGCGAGCAGATCAAGATCGCCGCCGGCGAGGAACTGACGATCAAGCAGGAGGACGTCCGCCTCGACGGCTGGGCGATCGAGTGCCGGATCAACGCCGAGAAGGCCGACATGAACTTCGCTCCGGCCCCCGGCCAGATCACCTCCTACCGTGAGCCCTCGGGCCCCGGCATCCGCGTCGACTCAGGGGTCACGGCCGGCTCCGAGGTCACCCCGATGTACGACCCGATGGTCGCGAAGTTGATCGTGTGGGACAACGACCGTGCCGCCGCCACCAAGCGGATGCAGCGCGCCCTCGACGAGTACGAGATCGGCGGTCTCTCGACCCTGATCCCGTTCCACAAGGCGATTCTCACCACCGAACAGTGGGACCGCGGCGAGACCTGCCGGGACCTGATGGAAGACAAGAAGTGGCTGAAGACCACCAAGCCCGAGGCCGCACCGGACCTCAGCCCGGATGAGGAAGGCGGCGCCGAGAAGGTCGCCCGCGACTACCAGGTCGAGGTTTCCGGGAAGCGGTTCGACGTCAAGGTGATCGGCGAGGCGACCGGATTCGCCGCGGCCGGCAACGGCGCGGGACCCGCCGCGGGTGCCCGTCCCAAGCGGGAGAAGAAGGCCGGCGGCAGCGGCGGTGGCGGCGGGCCCGTCCTGGAATCACCGCTCCAGGGATCGATTTTCAAGGTAGAAGTCGCGGAGGGAGCCGAGGTCAAGGAAGGCGATCTCGTCTGCGTCATCGAAGCGATGAAGATGGAGAACGAGATCACCGCCCACCGGGATGGCAAGGTCGTGAAGGTCGCGGTCGCCGTGGGTGACGCCGTCGCCTCAGGCGACGCGCTATTCACCATCGAGTAACATCCCGCGGTCGGCAGACCAGCCGGCCTCCACAGAGAAGAGAGGACTCTGAAGATGAATCTGTTTGCTTATCTTGATGCAGGAAGTGCCAGCGCACTGCTGGCAGCGGTACTAGCCGGGTTCGCCGGGATCGGTGCTGCAGTCCGCACCTACGGCAGAAGGCTGATGTTCTGGAAGAAGGACGAGCCCGCGACGGAGGTTCCCGCGAAGGGCGCCGAAGCGGCGAAGACTGACCAGGTCGACGACAAGCCGGCCGAGCAGTAGTCAGTGGCGAACGCAGAGCCGGGCTCCTTCAGGGACCGCGACAGTCGAGTCGTAATCAGCGATGACGCGATCTACCGGGCTCTGAGCCCGGAAGGAGCCGAAGATTGGGACGCGCTCGCGGCCAGTCCGCTGCTCGAGACCCTGATCAACCGCGGGGATCTGATCCCCACCAAGGAGGTGGATTCCGCGGTGCTCGAGCAGAGCGGTTCCGCCACCGGGACCGACCTGCTTCCGACCGGGGTGGATCGGGTCCTCGAACACCAGCGGGTCCCGTTCATCTCCTACCCGTACGAGTGGACCTTCAGCATGCTGCGCGACGCGGCTCTGCTCCAGCTCGACCTCG
>JBEBXB010000253.1:0-3479 GCA_040391885.1 Conexibacter woesei
CCGGTCGAGCTCGACCCGTACCCGCACAGCCGCCGCGAAGAAGGCGAATCCGCCTCCTTCTGGACCCGCTGAGTCCGGGCCGGCCAAGGACCGGCCGGGCCCCGCCGGCCGATGCCCGTCAGCGACGCCCGTCAGCCAGTGCTCTTCAGCTGATCTTCGTGGCCAGCTCGCGAGCGTGCTCGGCGAGCGCCGGGATCCCCCGCTCGAGGCTGGCGAAGAACGGATCGTCGGTGGTCCCGGCGAGGTGGCGCTTGAGGCTGCCCTCGAGCACGATTGCCAGCTTCCAGATCGCCAGGCACTGATACCAGGCGAGTTCGGAGAGATCGCGGCCCGATCGGTCGGCGTAACGCTCGAGCAGATGTTCCACGGGTGGGAAGTTCGGGTTCGCGGTGGCACTGGAGATGCCGAGCAGCAGGCCGGCGGGGTGGGCCGACCCCAGCCAGGTGGCGGCCAGGTACCCGACGTCGGCGAGGGGATCGCCGAGGGTCGCCATCTCCCAGTCGAGGATGGCGGCGACCGAGACCGGCGGGTGCTGGTCGAAGATCAGGTTGTCCAGCTTGAAGTCACCATGCACGACGGTCGGGTGGGGAGAGGCCGGCAGCCGTTCGGTCAGAATGCGGCCCGTCTCGTCGATCGCCTCGAGCTGACGGGTCTGGTTGCGGCTCCATTGGGCGCCCCAGAGCGAGACCTGGCGCTCCAGATAGCCGTCGGGCCGTCCCAGCTTGGCGAGTGGGCCGCCGGTCACATCGACGGCGTGAAGGCTGATCAGAGCATCGACCACCGAATCGGCGATCTCGACGCACCTGGGTCTGGAATCCAGCTCGGGGGGAACTTCGCCCCGGATGACGACGCCGTCGACTCTTTCCATGACGTAGAAGGGCGCGCCGATGACCTCAGGGTCGTCGCAGGCCATAACGGCGCGCGGCACCGGCACCCCGGTCTCCCCGAGGGCGCTGATCAGGCGGTACTCGCGCAGGACGTCATGAGCCTTCGGCGGGACCGGCGGCCGCGGCGGGCGGCGCAAGACCCATTCCTCGCCGCCCCGGCTGATGAAGAAGGTCAGGTTGGAATGTCCCGCCCGGACCCGCTCGATCCCGACCGGGCCTTCGCCGGGCAGGGTGTCCGCGAGGGATTCCCGCACCAGCAGAGGAGGCTGCGTCAGCGCGGCCGCTTCGTCGCGGGTCTCGACCACGTCCACCAAGGTGGAAGCTCCGGCTGAAGACGAAGTGTGACTGGGAAGTGAGTGACTTGACACGAGGCCAGATTGACCGCTGGCAAACCGCCAGTCCAACCGGATCACCCGACCCTTTGGAGGCAGTCACAACTACCTTCGAGGGTCCGGCGGGCGGCTTTGGAGGAATTGCCAACCCGGGGGCAGGGGTTCGCGGCGAACGGCCGCCCCGACAGCGAATATGCCGTTGATGACACAGACGAAGTTTGTTTACGAGTTTGGGTCAGGGACGGAGAGCCCCCGCATTCTGGGCGGGAAGGGAGCCAGCCTTGCCCGTATGACCAACCTTGGTCTTCCGATCCCTCCCGGGTTCGTGATCGGGACCGACGCCTGGCAGCTCTGGTCCCGGGCGGAGGGGACGATGCCCGACGGACTAGAGCATCAGATCGATGCGGAGATCGAAAAGCTGGAGGCGGCGATCGGCAGGTCACTCGGGGATCTCGACGACCCGTTGCTGGTGTCGGTCCGTTCCGGCGCCCCGGTTTCGATGCCGGGGATGATGGACACGCTTCTCAATGTCGGCCTCAACGACGAGACCGTCGATTCCATGGCGCGCCGGATCTCCCCCGAGTTCGCCTGGGACAACTACGTACGTCTGCTCAGCACCTACGCCGAGGTCGTGCGCGGCATCGACCTGAAGAAGGTCGAAGGAGCCCCGGCCGCGGACGCCTCCCTGAAGGAGCAGGCCGCAGCCTGGAAGGAAGTCATCGCCGCCGACGGCAGCCCCTTCCCGCAGTCGCCCCGCCAGCAGATCGAAGACGGCGTGATCGCCGTGTTCCGCTCCTGGGAATCGCCCCGGGCGAAGCGGTACCGCAAGTTCGCCGGCATCTCCGACGCGCTGGGGACGGGAGTCACCGTCCAGGCGATGGTCTTCGGGAACCGGGACGAGCGATCGGGCACCGGTGTCGTCTTCACAAGGGACCCCGGCACCGGGACCCCCGGCGCGTACGGCGACTTCCTGCTCAAGGCACAGGGGGAAGACGTGGTCGCCGGATCGCACGATCCGGAACCGATCTCTGCCGCCGGCCGGCGCCTCCCGGAAGCCTTCGCTCGCCTGGAAGAGGCACTGCCGGTGCTCGAGGCCAGTTACACCGACATGTGCGACATCGAGTTCACGATCGAGAGCGACCGTCTGTGGATCCTGCAGGCGCGGGTGGGTCAGCGCAGCGGCGCGGCGGCGGTCCGGATCGCGGTCGATCTCGTCGACCAGGGCCTGATCGACGTCGAAGCGGCCCTCGACCGGGTGCCGCTCTCCGCGCTCGAAGAGCTTCAGCGGCCGGTCTTCTCCGCCGAACAGGACGCGGACGAGATCGGTGCCGGCACCGCGGCCTCACCCGGGGCCGCCATCGGCCGGGTGGTCTTCAGCTCCGAGGCCGCGGAGGCGATGGCCGAAGAGGGCATCGACACCATCCTGATCCGCCCCGAGACCTCGCCGGCCGACATCGGCGGCATGATCGCCGCGCGGGGAATCGTCACCTCGGTGGGAGGGCGCGCCAGCCACGCCGCGGTCGTCGCCCGCGGCATCGGCACGCCCGCGATCTGTGGCGTCACCGCCTTCGAGATCGACGAAGAGGCCGCCGAGGTGAAGATCGGCGGCGGCCGCGTGATCCGCGAAGGCGAGGTGATCTCGGTCGACGGCAACGCGGGCAAGGTCTATGCCGGTGAGATCGCCCTGGTGCCGTCACAGCCCGACCCCCGCCTGGCACGGCTGCTCGCTTGGTGTGAGGAACGCCGGCGGATACCGGTGGTCGATGCCGCTCCCGAAGGCTTCGACGTCGTCTGCGACATCGGTGACACCGCCCGGGCCGGCAGCAGGATCCTGGTCCAGGTCGAGTGGGAAGGCGCCGATTCGGCGAAGCTCCTGGATCGGATCGTCTCCGAACTGACCGTCGACGACGGGACGGATCGTGAACTGATGCTCGCCCTTCCCGAGTCACTCGGTGGGGTGGACCTGAGGCCCCCGGTGGCCGCTTGGGCCGGGATCGTCGCCCGCGGCGACAGCGAATGGGCGGCCAGCCTGCTCGGAGCCAGGATCGAACTGACCAAGAGTGAGGAGAAGGCATGAGCGACTGGAAGATCACCGAAGAAGAGCTGCTCGAGCTCAACACGTTCCTGCAGCGGAGCGATGACGTCCTGGTTCACAACTGCCTGACCAGGACGGCCCAGGAGTCGAAGCTGTTCCCGGTTCTCCCCTACCTGATGATGAGCTTCTACGAGGCGTACTGGCGGTATCCCGACCAGATCCGCC
>JBEBXB010000254.1:0-3473 GCA_040391885.1 Conexibacter woesei
TCCGCGACAAGCGGGTCCTGATCATCGGCGCCGGCAACTCCGGCTGCGACATCGCCGTCGACGCCGTCCACTACGCGAAGTCGGTGGAGATGAGCCTCCGCTCCGGCTACTGGTTCTTTCCGAAGTACATCTTCGGCCGGCCCTCCGACACCCTCAACGAGGGCAAGGCCCTGCCGGCTTTCCTGAAGACCCGGATCGACGGAAAGTTCATCCGCTTCCTCACCGGGAACCCGGCGCGGCTGGGCTTCCCCGAACCGACTGGACGGATCTACGAGACCCATCCGGTGATGAACACCCAGGTCCTCTACTACGCGGGCCACGGCGACATCACGGTGCGGAAGAACGTCGAGCGGTTCACGGAGCACGGGGTCCGGTTCGTCGACGGCACGACCGGCGAATACGACCTGGTGATGCTGGCCACCGGCTACCGGCTCCACTACCCGTTCATCGATCCGGAGCACCTCAACTGGTCCGGGAACTCGCCTGATCTCTACCTCAACATCTTCACCCCCCGGCACCGCAACGTCTTCGTCCTCGGCATGGTCGAGGCGACCGGTCTCGGCTGGCAGGGCCGGTCGAACCAATCCGACCTGGTCGCCGAGTTCATCCTCGCCGCGGAGCAGTCGCCGGAACGCGCCGCGGAGATGTGGCGACGGATCAACGGCCCGAAGCCGGACCTGTTCGCCGGCTACAACTACCGCCAGCTAGACCGTCTTCCGTATTACGTGAACAAGGACGCGTACCGGGCGGCGATCCGTGATCACCTGAACCTGTTTTCCGAACCGACCTGATGCTGCCCGGCGCGGTGCTCGAGCTCGCGGCGCACCTGCCGGCTCTGCCGCTGGCGAACATCGACGAGGTCAAGCTCAATTTCAATGACTCGTCGCTGGTCCTGCTCAGCGTCGTGCTGGGCTTCCTCATGTTCGGGATCGCCCTCGACACCAAGATCGAGGACTTCCGCTCGGTGGCGAAGATGCCGAAGGCGATGGCGGTCGGGATCGCCGCCCAGTTCATCTGCCTGCCGGCGATCACCTTCGGCCTGACCATCCTGCTCGGGTTCTCGGCCTCGATCTCCCTGGGGATGATCCTCGTCGCCTGTTGTCCGCCGGGCAACATCTCCAACGTCCTTACCTACCGGTCCAAGGGCAACGTCGCGCTCTCGGTGTCGATGACGGCGATCTCGAACCTGCTGGCGATCTTCTTGATGCCGCTGAACATCGCTCTTTGGGGCGGACTGCATCCGGAGGCGTCGCAGATCCTGACGTCGATCGAGCTGAGTGCTCTCGAGATGCTCGGGGAGATCGTCCTCATCATCGGGCTGCCGTTCGTGATCGGGATCTCGCTCGCTCACCGCCATCCGGCCTTCGCCGCCCGGGCCCAGCCCTGGGTCAAGCGATTCAGCCTGCTCGCCCTTGTCGCCTTCATCCTGATCGCCTTCGCCTCCAACTTCACCGCCTTCCGCGAGCACATCGCGATCGTCGCCCTGGCGGTCTTCCTGCACGACACCCTGGCCCTCTCGCTGGGCTACGGGATCGCCGCCTCGTTCAAGCTGGAGGAACGCAACCGGCGAGCCGTCACCTTCGAGGTCGGGGTGCGGAACGCGGGGCTCGGGCTAGGGATCATCTTCAGCTTCTTCGACGGGCTCGGCGGCATGGCGATGGTCGCCGGCTGGTGGGGGATCTGGGACATAATCGCCGGGCTGGCACTGGCCAGCTGGTGGGCGAAACGGTCGGTCGGACAGGAGGTGACGGTATGAAGCGGGTCTTCGTGACTGGCGGATCGGGGTTTCTCGGACGCTCGGTGGTTCGCGGCCTGGCGGAAGCCGGCGAGGAAGTCGAGCTGGTCGTGAGTGGGGATCTTCATCTGCCCGATCCAGCCGAACAGGTCGAAGGGGTCGAGTACGCCGAGGCCGACGTGACCGACAGTGAGGCCGTTTCCGCGGCGATCGGGGATCACAAGGTCGACACCGTGGTCCATCTCGCCTCGATCGTCAATCCGGGCAAGTCGACCACCCGCGAGCAGGAGTACGCGGTCGACGTGACCGGCTCCCGCAACGTCTTCGACGCCTGCCTCGAGCACGGGGTGGGGCGCGTCGTCGTCTCCTCATCCGGTGCCGCCTACGGCTACCACGCCGACAACCCGGACTGGCTCACCGAGGACGACCCGGTTCGCGGGACAGACACCTTCCCGTACAGCCTGCACAAGCGGCTCGTCGAGGAGATGCTGGCCGAGCTGCGCGAGACCAGCCCCCAGCTGGGTCAGGTCGTGCTGCGGATCGGCACGATCCTCGGCGAGACGGTCGACAACCAGATCACCGACCTCTTCCGCAAGAAGAAGCTGCTCAAGATCCGGGGCTCCGATTCCCCGTTCGTCTTCATCTGGGACGAGGACGTCGTCGGCGTCATGCTCCAGGCGGTACTGGGCGAGAAGACGGGGATCTTCAACGTCGCCGGGGACGGGGCGATGACGGTCGACGAGATCGCCGCCGCGCTCGGCAAGGGAGTGACGGCCATGCCGGTCGGGGTTCTCAAGGCCGCCTTGGCCGTCGGGAACCTCCTCCGCCTCACCCCTCACGGCCCGGCTCAGACCGACTTCCTCCGCTACCGCCCGGTCCTCGACAACACCCGCCTCAAGGAAGAGTTCGGCTACGTCCCGCGCTTCACCACGCGCGAAGCCTTCACCGCGTGGCGGATGGCCAACGACCTCTAGAAAGCCGTGAATGTCAGGGCTTTGAGTCCGGACCGACCCGGGCTTCCGGTTGCCGTGCGTCTCCCGGTTGCCTCCTCGGCCGGTTACTCGAGAAGCGCACAACTCTGAAAGATCTTCCCGCCAGGCGATTCAGCTGAGGGTCGAAAAGCGACTCACGATCGACGAGATCGCAGAACGACTCGCCATCTCCCGAACGACGGCCCACTACTGGGTTGAGTCGATCCCGATCCCCGAGACGGAGAAGCAGTCGGCCCGCCGGCTGGCAGCATCGAAGGCGAACAGTGAGCGTGCCAGGCAGAAGCGTGAAGGGGCCTATCAGCGCGGTCTTGAAGAGTTCGAGGCACTTTGCAAGCAGCAACCCAAGCCAGATCTCAATTCAGCGAAAGTCAAATAGCGGTGAGCTTCGAGGCAGATCCTGGCGCTCCAGGTACGGAGTTCTGCAGGTCCGTTCGAGCGACACATATCTCCGCGCCCGTCTTGAGGCATGGATGGAGCGCGTCAAGGCCGACTGGGAATAGAGTCCCCGGCTCGGGGTGTAGCGCAGCCTGGTAGCGCGTCTCGTTTGGGACGAGAAGGTCATCGGTTCGAATCCGGTCACCCCGACATTCCCATCGGATTCTCTCTCGTCGTGATCTCAGCCCGCGCTGTCCGGTCGGGCGTCAGGTCTGTTCCGGATTGCCGGCCCAATTGACGGTCAATTGGTAGATGATCACGACGTCGAGGATGATCATCAGAAATGCCCAGAGGGGCGCCGCCGGGAACCA
>JBEBXB010000255.1:0-3456 GCA_040391885.1 Conexibacter woesei
GTCGCCTCGGCCTGCTGATCCATTCGACGGCCGGCTTCGTCGACGCGGGCTTCTCCGGGAACCTCACGCTCGAGCTCTCGAACGTCGCCAACCTGCCGATCACGATCTACCACGGGATGCCGATCGGTCAGCTCTCGTTCATGCAGATGGATCACCCGGTGGAAGATGCCTATGGCAGTTCCGCGAAGGGCTCGAAGTACCAGGGCCAGGCGGAGCCGACGGCGTCCCGCTACTACCTGAACTTCGAACGGTAAGCGGGCCCGGGCTCCCGTGCCAGGTACGATTCAAGCGTGATGCCAAACATCGGCATAGGCGAGATCGCCGTAGTGCTCGTGATCGCCCTGCTCGTTTTCGGGCCGAAGCGGCTTCCCGAGCTCGGTCGGTCGCTGGGCCGCGGCCTGAACGAGTTCCGTGACGGCCTTCAGAACATCGGCGAGCCCGATGACGACGAGGACGAAGACGACGACGAGGATTTCGACGACGAGCCGGCGGCCCTCGATCCCCCGGAGGACGTCGAGAATCTCCCGCTTCCAGGAAGTGAGCCCGAGGTCACCGAGGTGAACCCGGGCGGCACCGCGCAGGCCGCCGAAGCGGTCGAGCCGGTCGACGGCGAGGTCGTGCCCGAGCGGCAAGACTGAGGACCCGGCCTTGGCGAAGCTGAAGCCGGTCCGTCACGACGAGCAGATGAGCCTCGTCGATCACCTCGACGAGCTTCGGACTCGTCTGATCCTGTCGTTGGGCGCGCTGACCCTCGCTTTCGCGGTCTGCTTCTGGCAGAGCGACTTCATCCTCGATCTCGCCGCCCAGCCGCTGCCGGTGGCCGACCGCACCCTGATCGTGCTCGCTCCGACCGAGGCGTTCATGACCACCATCATGGTCTGCGTCTATGCGGCCATCATCATCGCCGCCCCGTTCATCAGCTACCAGCTGTTCGCCTATGTGCTCCCGGCGTTCTCGCCTCGTGAGCGCAAGGCGATCCTGCCGCTCCTGATCACGATTCCCGGTCTCTTCTTGGCCGGTGTCGTCTTCGCTTACTTCATAGTCCTGCCCGCGGCGATCAGCTTCTTGCTGAGCTTCAACGACGCGCAGTTCGAGACCCAGTTGCGAGCCCGGGAGTACTACTCGTTCTTCTCGATGACCCTCCTCGCGGGCGGGGTCGTCTTCCAGCTCCCGATCGTCATCCTCGCCTTGGTCAAGCTGCGCATCGTCACGGTCACACAGCTCCGGAAGAACCGCCGATACGCTTGGCTGGTGATCGCGATCGTCGCCGCGGCGCTGCCCGGCGTCGACCCGATCTCGATGCTCATCGAGATGGTCCCGCTCCTGGTTTTGTATGAGTTGAGTATCGTCCTCGCTCGGGGTATCGGGAAGCCGAAGTCGTCCGCGCCCGAGGAAATTTCAATCCAGGAGCATTAGACCGGTGAGCAAAGAGCCAGAAAACAAGATGCTTTTCGACCTCCGTGGCCGCCGCAAGCGCGTCATCCAGGTGATCTACGTCATGCTGGCCATCCTCATGGCCGGCAGCCTCCTGGTCATCGGAATGCCCGGTGGGCTCAACCCGTTCTCGTCGGGTTCCGGCGTCGTCTCCCAGGATGGTGCCGACCTCGCGATCAAGCGGGCCGAGCAGATGGATCAGAAGATCGCCACCCAGCCCAACAACGAGCAGGCCCAGGTCGAGCTCATCCGCGCACGGATCGCGGCCGGACGGTCCCTCATCGAGGTCGACGAAGACACCGGCGAGCAGGCGATCGGCGAGAAGGCCACCGCCCAGTACGACCTGGCGGCCGAGGCATGGGAGCAGTACCTGAAGACGACCGGGGACAACCCCGATCCCTCCGTGGCCCAGTTGATGGCGGACACTCTGTTCTCCCTGTCTCAAGGCTCCACCGTCGCCCAGTTCCAAAGCAATATCCAGGCTGCCGCCCAAGCTCAGGAGTTCTTCACCGCCAATGTCGTGAAGGAGTCCAAGAAGGGCGGCCAGAGCCCGGCCGCTTCACTGACCCAGCTCGCCATGTACCAGTTCTACGCACAGGACTTCGCCGCCGGCGACGCGACGCGCGACAAAGCGCTCAGGGCGGCCAAGAGCGAAGCCGAGAAGAAGCAGTTCAAGACCCAGTTGGAGAGTTACCGCAAGGACGCCAAGCGAATCGAGAAGGTCATCGCCCAGGCCCGGAAACAGGCCAAGAAGGACGGCGGCAAGTCCTTGGAGGATCCGCTCGGAGGGCTCGGTTCGGGCAACTCCCTGGGCGGCGCCACCTCACCCTGAAACATCTATACTTTCCGGGTCGGTCACCGCGGTGACCTCCCACCCCGGGCCGTTAGCTCAGTTGGTAGAGCAGGAGACTCTTAATCTCAAGGTCGAAGGTTCGAATCCTTCACGGCCCACTCGCTCCCGGGTCTTCCCGGGGTCGCCCCTCGCGTACCGCCTGTTTGCGAACCTCGCTACGGTCCGCTATATTGCCGCTGAATTGAGTGTGATGGCAATCACAGCCGTCACCGTTTCATCAAAGTCAGGGAAAACGGCCGCGAGGCCACCAACTCTTTAGGGAGAAAATCATGAGGGAGAACTCCGGCCTCTCCGGCCGCGTATCCACCAAGCTCAAGGCAGGCCTCGTCGCGCTGCTCGCAATCTTTGCCGTCTCGCTGGTCGGGGCCGCCGCCGCCTCCGCCGCCGACGGCAAGCTCAAGCTCGAGTTCGACAAGGGCCAGATCGCCGTCCTGCCGGAAGTGCTGGGTCCGATCGAAGCGAACCCGCCCGCGGGCCAGTCGGTCAAGATCGAAGGCGACCTCGCCGCGGATGGAGCCTTCTCCGCCAAGGCCGACGGCTTCAGCTTCCCCACGCAGACCATCGACCTGCCGGCCGACGAGCCGATGATCACCGGGCTGCTCGGCGACCACGTGAACATCATCCTCGCCCCGACCGGTCCCTTCAACGGAACCTTCAACAGGGACTCGGGCGCTTTCACCTCGACGATCCCGCTGGCGCTGACGCTTCAGTTCTCGCCTCCGGACACCGCCTTGGCGTGTTCGATCCCGTTCAACCTGAACGTCAATACGACCGGCACGCTGACCTTCCCGGGCGCCGGTGAAGGTGGGGCCGACCTCACCTTCGCGTCTTCCCCCTTCGCGCCTCCGGCTCGAACCGGTGCTGTGTATGGATCCTGGCCGGCCGTGCCGTTCACCGACGTCAAGAACGGTCCGGGCATGGACCCCAACGGCACCGAGTGCGCCGAGATCATGGGTCTTCTGCCTGTCTTCATCCCCGACTGGCCCGCGGGTCTCGACGGGCTCGAGGGTCAGATCTGGCTCGGCGGCAAGGCCACCGTCACGGATCCCCCGGCGGTTTGCCCCGACGGTCAGACCGGCACCCCGCCCAACTGCAAGACCGACGTGAAGGTCCTGCCGGGCAAGCTCGGCAAGATCACCGTGACCCCGAAGAAGGGCAAGGTCAAGCGT
>JBEBXB010000256.1:0-3448 GCA_040391885.1 Conexibacter woesei
CAAGTAACGTCCGGACTCCGAGAACGAGCACGACGCCAACCCCGACTACTGGCAGGGTGCCCAGGCGAACAGCGCGGTCACGATCAGGGTCGTCACCGATCCGTCCACCCTGGAGACCCTGACCAAATCCGGACAGTCGGATCTGGTCATGGGCCTACCCCCGAAGACCGCGCGTGACCTGGCCAACGCCGGGACCGACATCGCGGAGGACCCAAGTCAGTTCATCACCTACTTCGGGATGAACAACAAGGTGGCTCCCCTCGACAACGCCAAGGTGCGGCAGGCGCTCGCCGCTGTCGTTCCCGCCCAGGCGATCTCCGATCGCTTCGGCTACGACTTCACTCAGCCGTTCGTCGGGCCGATCCCCCCGGCAATGGACTACTACCCCGACCTGGAGCTACCGGAGCCGGATGCCGACAAGGCGAAGCAGCTGCTGGCGGATTCAGGTGTGAAGGACGTCAGCTTCGAGGTCGACATCGAGAACGGCGAATCCACCCACTCGGAGATCGCCACGGTCCTCCAGGACGCCTTCCGGGACATCGGTGTCGACATGAAGGTGAACACCCTCGGATCGGGTTCGTTCACGGATCAGGTCTACAACTTCAAGTCGCAGGCCTACATCATCGACGACGGCCCGACGATCAACGACCCCGGCTACTACCTGGGTTACCTGCTCAAGTGCGGTGACTCGTTCAACTGGGCCCAGTACTGCAACGAGCAGGTCGACGAGAAGCTGGACGAAGCCCGGTTCACGCTCGACACCGAAAAGCGCGGCGATCTGTACCGCCAGGTCAGCGAGCAGGCCATCGCCGACTCGCCCTACATCTCGATCTGGGCGAAGGATCACGTCGTGGCGCTGCCGGGTGGCACCGCGGGGTACCAGTACTACACCGACCAGATCCCGAGACTGAACGCCATCGGCGTGAAGTGAGCCCATCCCATCCATCGAAACTCTGAATGAGCACCGCCACGTTGATGAATCCCGAGTCCAAATCCACAGCTGTCGCCTCGTCTCGGCCGGAGGAGAAGAACCTCCTCTCGGTCGAGCGGTTGCGGGTCTCCTTCCCCGGCGAGGACGGCATGGTGGCGGCGGTCCGGGGCGTCGATCTCTCGGTCGACGCGGGTGAGATAGTCGCCGTCGTCGGGGAGTCGGGATCCGGCAAGACCGTCAGCGCGCTATCGCTGCTGGGTCTGCTGCCGAAACGTTCGAAGATCGAGATGGACAGCGGGCGGCTGGTCGGCGAGGACCTGGCCCGGGCCACCGAGTCGGACCTTCGCCGGATCCGCGGCCGCAAGGTCGGGATGATCTTCCAGGATCCCCTGTCGAGCCTCAATCCCGTGCAGCGGGTGGGGCATCAGATCTCCGAGGCCGTGACCATCCAGACGGGCCTCCACAGGGCGAAGGCGGAAGCCCGCGCGATCGAACTCCTCGAACAGGTGGGCATCCCGGACGCGAAGTCCCGTTACCGGAGCTACCCCCACGAGTTCAGCGGGGGCATGCGGCAAAGGGCGATGATCGCGATGGCCCTGGTGTCCTCACCGAGCCTCCTGATCGCGGACGAGCCGACCACCGCCCTCGACGTCACGGTCCAGGCGCAGATCCTCGATCTGATCCGCTCGCTCCAGCAGGAGATGAACATGGGGGTATTGCTGATCACCCACGATCTCGG
Organism: Conexibacter woesei; assembly: GCA_040391885.1. Classification (GTDB taxonomy): domain Bacteria; phylum Actinomycetota; class Thermoleophilia; order Solirubrobacterales; family 70-9; genus 67-14. The sequence goes on from JBEBXB010000256.1 coordinate 1,671, forward strand.
GGTGGTCGCCGGCATCGCCGACCGTGTCGTCGTGATGCGCCGGGGCGAGGTGGTCGAACGCGGCAGCACCGCCGACATCCTGACCCGGCCGAAGGAGCAGTACACCGTGAACCTCCTCGACGCCGTCCCTCGGCTGGATCGTCCCGGTGAGAGACCGAGTCGCCCCGACGACGAAGGCGCCGTCCTCGAAGTCAACGACATGCGGGTGGTCTTCGGCAAGGAGCGTCGATTCAAGAAGGGCGGGACCGGGCAGATCTCGGCCGTGAACGGCGTCGATCTGCGCCTCGGCCCCGGACGGACGATGGGGCTGGTCGGGGAGTCCGGTTGCGGGAAGACCACCCTGGGCCGGGCGATCATCCAGCTGACCCGCCCGACCGAAGGCGAAGTCAGCATCGGGGGCAACCCGCTGACGAAACTCTCGGAGAAGGATCTCCGGCCGCTCCGCACCCAGTTTCAGATCGTCTTCCAGGACCCTCAGGCCAGCCTCAATCCGAGGTACTCGGTCGAGAGCATCCTGGCTGAACCCCTCAAGATGCACGAGATGGTCCCCGGCGGACCGCGCGAGCGCCGCCGCCGGATCGTCGAGCTGCTCGAGTTGGTCGGTCTCGGCGCGGAGTACGCGAACCGCAGGCCGCATGAGCTGAGCGGCGGCCAACGGCAGCGGATCGGGATCGCCCGCGCCCTCGCGGTCGAGCCCGAGTTGATCGTCCTCGACGAAGCCGTCAGCGCTCTCGACGTGTCGGTGCAAGCCGAGGTCCTGACCCTGCTGCAGCGGCTGCAGGTCGAGCTCGGCATCGCCTACCTCTTCATCGCCCATGACCTCGCGGTGGTCCGTCAGAGCTCCGACGACGTGGCCGTCATGTACCTGGGCCGCATCGTCGAGACGGGCCCGGTCGAGGACGTCTACACCCAGACGACCCACCCGTACACGGCGGCGCTGCTCTCGGCAGTTCCCGTCCTCAGCACCGAGCGCCGGCGCGAACGGATCGTGCTCAAGGGAGACCCACCCAGTCCGGGGAACATCCCTCCGGGATGCCCGTTCCAGAACCGCTGCTGGCTTCGAGAGAAGCTCGGCAACCCGGATATCTGCACCGCGGAGCGACCCGTCCTCACCCCCTCCCCGGCGGGATCGAAGCGGCTTTCCGCCTGTCACTTCGCGGGCGACGTGTCCGCCAACCTGCCGGCCGACTCGCTGCTGACCTCAGGCCTCACGGGGTCCGCCTCATGACCGCCGTGGCCCTCAGGATCGGATCTGCCCCCTCCCGGGCCTGGCGCTCTGTCGACCGGGCCGGGATGCGGGGGGTGACCATCGCGATCATCGTCTTCGTTGCGGTGGCCTTCCTCGGGCCGTTGATCTGGACGGACAGCCCGACGCAGGTGAACCTCGACAACGCGATCCAGCCACCGAGCCTCGAGCATCCCTTCGGCACGGACGAGTACGGCCGAGACGTGCTGGCGCGGTTCCTCGGCGGGGCGAAGATCTCGCTGGTGGTCGGGGTCAGCTCCGTGCTCGCCGCCGCGGTCCTCGGCCTCATCATCGGCGCCGTTATCGGCCTGGTCGGCGGCTTCACGGACGGCCTGGTGAGCCGCATGCTCGACGGCGTGCTCGCCTTCCCCGCCCTCATCATGGGCATGGCCCTCGCCCTGGCCATCGGGCCGGGCGCGCTGGCGGCCGGGCTGGCGGTGGCCGTCACCGGCATCGCCGGGTACGCGCGGGTGGTTCGAAGCGAGGTCTTATCGCTGAAGGAACGGGAGTTCATCGATGCCGAACGCGCGCT
>JBEBXB010000257.1:0-3443 GCA_040391885.1 Conexibacter woesei
TTCTCCGGATCCTCGACGATCGAGGCCCAGGCATCGACCGGATCCCCCAGCTTCTGGCGCGCCTCCCTGAACATCGAGAGCAGCTCGCCCCTCACGTACGGGAACTTGGGACGCAACGGCGAGTAGACGTACCAGGAGAACGAAGCCCCGCGGGGGCAGCCGCGTGGCTCATAGTCCGGGGTGTCGATCCCGTTGCTCGGGTAGTCGGTCTGCTGGGTCTCCCAGGTGACCAGGCCATCCTTGACGTGGATCTTCCAGGAGCAGGAGCCGGTGCAGTTGACCCCGTGGGTGGAGCGGACGACCCGGTCGTGCTGCCACCGGTCGCGGTAGCCCTGCTCCCAGTCTCTCGGCCGGGACGAAAGTTCGCTCCAGCCTTCCTCCGACCGCTCGGGCGAGAAGAACTGACGAGCGCGGAGCACCGAGTTGCCGTCACCCATTCGGTTCACCGACCGGGCGGGCGGGGCTGAGCTGGAACATGTGGCCTGACTTCATGAGGCTCCTCGCGGTTCCGGTAGCTGGTTCGCCCGAATATAACCCCGCCGGGAGACCCCGCACAAGTAGTTTCCCGCAGTCTTTAGGAAGTGAGGCGGGGCTAAGTAAATCCGACTTCTGATGGGGTATATCGCCGTTTCGGGACTGGATCGGCGTCCCCGGGGAAGGCGGCTATCCGAAGGAGCCGAACTGCCTGGCGACTTCCGCGCGGTCCCGCTCCAGGGCCGCCTGGTGAGACGAGCGTAGGGTGTGCTCATGGGAAGGCCAACTACCGATCCGGACGCCGGTCTCGGCGAAGCGGTGGCCCGCGCCAGGCGATACCCGTTCGACCAGCCATCCGGTTCATACCTCTTCGCGGACGGATCACCCCTGCCGCTGGACCCGGAGAAGGCGCCGTCCGGCAGGACGAGGTCACCCGAGTTCGACAGCCGGACGGCCGTCCTCGCCTACGCATCGAACGCATCCCCGGACGCCCTAGCCCGCAAGTTCGGTGGCCGCCCCGATGCCCGGATCCCGGTCACCGCCTGCCGCCTCGACGGATTCGAAGCGGTGTACTCCCGCCACTTCTACAGCGGATACATCCCGGCGACCTTGGCGCCCTTCCCCGGGACCACCCTGCTCGCCCATCTCACCTGGCTCGACCCGGAGGAGATGGAGCTGATGAACGGCTCCGAGCATCTCGGCGTGAACTACGAGCTGAAGCCGCTCGCCGGTGGGGTCGCGCGTCTCGAAGCGGGCGGGGAGGTCGTGCGGCCTTACGCGTATCACGGGCTCCACGGTGAACTGATGCTGGGCCCTCGGCCGATCGCGGTGGCGGGCACCGCCGCCGAGAACCGTCGCCTGCCGGAGCTCGACCAGGACGGCATCCTCGAGGCCGTCCGGGCGGTGATCGCCCCGGAGCTGACCCTGGAACAGATGGTCGCCGCCGTCATCTCCTCTCCCGATGCCGCCGCCAGACTCACCGCCACGCTCAAGGACAGGTTGCCGGCCGAACCCGCCGAGATCCGTCGGGCCCCTGAACCCACCGGGCCCAGTGGGACTGATGGAGCGGTCTCCGAAACCAGATGAGTCAACTTCGGCCCTGTTGGGTAGTGCCGTTCTGGAGCATGGGAATCGTCAGCCAGGGAATCGAAGAGTCAGGGATGCCGCGGGGTCGATCGAAGCTGTCCGCGATCTCGGCCTGCCTTTTCGCTTCCGCCCTGCTCTTCCTTGCTGCCACGGCCTCCCCAGTCCCGGCCTCGGCGGCGACCCACTCCGGCTCGATCACCGACATCTCGGGAGACGGCCCCGAGCCGGCCCGTGACCTCGTGTCAGCCGCGGTCGAGTATGAGCCGAACGCCGGTTCCTTCACCTTCATGCTCGAGACGGCCGGTCCACCGGACCCCACCGAGGACGCCCAGTTTCTCGGGGCGCTCGGACAGTTGAACGGCGAAGGCGTCTGCTCGTCGCCCACCCTGATACTCGCCACCTTGATTCCCGGTTCGACCACGCTCTGGATGCGCGACGACGACGGGGCGGTCCCTGCCGAGTTCAACGGCGAAGCGACCCGGGACATCACCGGCAATCGGATAACGCTGAGCGGGACCGACCCCGACATGAAGGGGAGGCCGGCCACATGCGCGGTCGCGATCGTCTCCGATGCCGCCACCGGTTCGGTCAACTGGGATGAGACCGGGGTCTTCCCCGTTCGTGAGGTGAAGGTTGCACGGCTCCGAGCAAAGCTGCAGGGGGCACCCAAGGCCGTCAAGCGGGGCAGGGGGTTCAAGGCGAAGGTCCGGCTCGCCAATCCGGGCAACGCCGTCGCCCGTGGGGTCAAGCTGAAGATCGGCGTCAAGGGCAAGGCGACGGTGCGGCCGCGAGTCAAGAGCATCGGATCCCTCGGTGCGGGCAAGTCCCGAGTGGTCTCCTTCCGGATCAAGACCCCCCGCCGGGCAAAGGGATCGATCCGGATCACCGCCCGAGCCAGCGCCAAGAACGCGAAGGCCTCGAGCGCCGCCAAACGAGTCAAGGTGAAGGTGCCCCGCCCGCACCGACCTCCCGCCAAGAACAGCGGCGGACTCGCCGGCAAGCTCTTCTGGGGCTTCGAGCCCTACGCCTACGATCACTCGGCCGGCGTGCTCGGGCTTCACTTCGTCAATCGCCGGTTCGTCCGCCTCGGGATGCCCAAGGGCGGCCTCACCGGCTGCAGCGGAGTCACCGCGAAGACCAAGGACGGCAAGACCTCGGCCGGCTGCGTCCGCTACTCGTTCAACGGCCGGACCGGGAAGGTAAGGATCGGCGGCTCCGTCGGCACCTGGCGAAAGGGCGAGCTGAAGATAGAGATGAAGGGCCGCGAGAGCGACTGGCGCATCGCCGGGAACAGCTGGTTCGGATCATCTCTGCCCAAGGCGGGTGCCAGGTTCAAGGTGAAGCTCCGCAACATGGGCTACTACGGGCTGTGTGGCGTCACCCCGTACTGCACGACCTGGAAGGAGAACCTGGTGCTGATGAGGAACGGAAAGTTCGGCCGCCAGAAATCCAGCCTTTCGACCGGCGGGGGCGGCTCTCTGCCCTTCGTCGCGATCAGCCGGCTCGGCCCCGACGAACGGGGCCGCTACCAGGTGCTCTCCCGCAGCCGGATCCGGTTCCGGTACGCCGACGGCAAAGTGAAGACGCAGACGATCGTCGTCCAACTCAACAAGAAGAACCGGCCCGACCCGGCCCGCGAAGGGCTGCTGATCGACGACGACTGGTTCTTCCACGACAACGACTGATGGTGATCAGACTCCAGGGGTGTGCCGGGCGATGAGCCCTGCCGCCTCGGGCCAGGCGGCGGTCAGCGCCCGCCGGTCGCCGAGCTCGAAGTCTTCGTCCCGGAATCCAGGCGCCATGGTGGTACCGAGCAAGGTCCAGGCGCCGGTGGTCTCGGCCGCCTGCCAGGTGCCACCGGGAACGATGATCTGGGGCCGCTC
>JBEBXB010000258.1:0-3431 GCA_040391885.1 Conexibacter woesei
CCGAGACCCGGACCGAGTTGTTGGCGTTCTGGTACTGGATCGAGGTGAAGCCCTCACCGTCGATCGACATGTCGAATCCGGCGTCCCGCAGGGCACCGGCCTTCTTCTCCTCGTCGGCCTTGCAGGAGATGAAGTGCTCGACATCCGGATGATCGACGTCGAGGACGACCATCTTCGCGGCGCGACGGGTCTTACCGCCGGACTTGATCGTTCCCGCCCATGAATCCGCGCCCCGCATGAAGCTGACCGGACCGGAGGCGGTGCCGCCCTTCTTCAGCGGTTCCATCGAACCGCGGATGTTGGAGAGGTTGATGCCGGAGCCGGAGCCGCCGCGGAAGATCTTTCCTTCCTTGGTGTTCCAGTCGAGGATCGACTCCATCGTGTCCTCGACCGAGAGGATGAAGCAGGCCGAGCACTGTGGCGTCTCTTCGAAGCCGACGTTGAACCAGACCGGCGAGTTGAAGGCCGCTTCCTGATGGAGCAGGATCGCGGTCAGTTCCGCCTCGAAGGCCTCGGCGTCGGCGTCGGTGGCGAAGTAATCGCCTTCGCGTCCCCAGCCGGCGATCGTCCCGGCGACGCGGCCGATCATCTGCTTGACGGAGTTCTCACGCTTGTCGCTGCCGAGCTGGCCGCGGAAGTACTTCTGGGCGACGATGTTGGTCGCGTTCTGCGACCAGGACTTGGGGAATTCGACGCCCCGCTGCTCGAAGGCGGGCTTGGCCGGGTCTCCGATCACGGCATCGCGGATCTCCCAATCGATCTCGTCGAAGGGATGGACGCCCTCTCGGGTGAGGCGCCGCTCGACGACGACGCCCTTGGGGTTGACTCGGGGTGATTCAGAAACGGACTGGGACATTCTCACTCGCTCTCTCCTCGCTGCGGCTGCGGGGTTATGACTGGTCACGTGGTGCGGCTCACTTCTCATTCGGCACTGCTCACTTCTCTAAGGCTGGGAAAGTTCAGGGGTCAGACGGTCCAGCTCGGCCTGGACGTCCTCGACGCCGAGCTGGCGGTACACGGCGGCGAACTGCAGGTATGCGACCTGGTCGATCCGCCTGAGGCCGGCGAGGCAGAGTTCACCGATCCGGGCCGCGGTGATCTCCCCGCCCGCGCGCGCCGCTTCGGTTTCGATCCGTCCGACCAAGGCGTCGATCGCCTCTGGGCGGACCGGCCTCTTGTGCGAGGCGCGCTCCAGCCCTCCGCGCAACTTGTCGCGATCGAAGGGCTGGCGCCCGCCATCCCTCTTGAGGACGAACAAGGCCTGGATCTCATTCCGCTCGTAGGTGGTGAAGCGGTTTTCGCAGCTGGAACACTGGCGCCGACGGCGCACAGCGGACCCCTCCTCGGAGCTGCGACTCTCGAGAACTCGGCTTCCTTGATGTCCACAGTGTGGGCAACGCACATGACAAATCATACTAGGCCTGGCGTCGGACACCTTCGAGCCACGCTATATATAGCGTCTGGCCATATTACGGAACCCGCAATTCGCGGGAAGTTCCCCGGTTCGGGACGGCCCGCACACCACTAGTAGCGCCCGGTGGCGGTGAACCCTGGCAGCTCCCCGAACGGGCCCCGGGATAGCGAACCGCCCGGGTCGGTACGATTGCCGTGTGAGTCAGGGATCCAGAAAGGCACGCGACCGCGCCACACAAGCGCGCGACGTCGCGGTCGAGCGAGCCGGGTCGGCCAAGGACGCAGCGGTCGAGCGTGCAGGCATCGCCAAGGACGCGGCCGTGGAACGGGCCGGGTTGGCGAAGGACGCCGCCGTGGAGAGGGCCGGTATCGCCAAGGACGCAGCGGTCGGACGAGCCACCGCGATCAAAGATTCCGCGACCGAGACGATCAAGGCCGTCAAGCCCCGGTTCCGCGGGGTGTCGCATGAGTGGGCGTTCTTCCTTTCCATTGGTCTCGGCGTCGCCTTGCTGGCGTGGGCCGACACGACCTTGAAGCTGGTCGCGGTCCTGATCTACTCGATTTCGCTCTGCGGGTTGTTCGGCACCAGCGCGCTCTACCACCGGATCAACTGGCGCACATCCAAGGCACGGATGCTCATGCGGCGCCTCGATCACTCGATGATCTTCCTGCTGATCGCCGGCACCGTCACCCCCTTCGCGCTCTTGACGATGAGTGGCACCTGGTCGACGGCCATCCTGATCTCGGTTTGGACCGCCGCCACCCTCGGCATCGTGATCGAACTCATCTGGACCAGCTCACCTAAGTGGGTCAGCGCCCTCATCTATGTCGCCGTCGGCTGGATCGGGGTTGTCGCCTTCCCGCACATCATCGGGACAGCCGGGATCTGGGCCGGCCTTCTGGTTGCGGCCGGCGGGCTCCTCTACACGGCCGGCGCGGTCGTCTACGCGACGGGGCGCCCCGATCCCAACCCGGCCATGTTCGGCTACCACGAGATCTTTCACCTGTTCGTCATCGGTGCGGCCGGGCTTCACTTCGCGGCGATCGCCTTCTTCGCCCTTTGATGAGCACCGGGACCGCAGGTCAGGATCGGCTGACCGGGTTCACGGTCGGTGACACGTGGTCCCGACTGGTCCAGGCCGGGCCGGTTCAGGCCAATGAGGCGGTCGTCTTCCTTCATGGCAACCCGGGCTCAGTCGAGGACTGGCTCGACCTCGTCACCCGGATCGGTGATCTGCGACGGACGGTCGCGTTCGACCTGCCCGACTTCGGCAAGTCGGTCGCGCCGCCGGACTTCACCCACACCGTCGCCGAGTATGCGGACTTCCTGGACGAGGCCTTCGAGGTACTGGGAATCGAACGGGTCCACCTCGTGCTCCACGATTTCGGCGGGCCGATCGGGCTCGCCTGGGCGATCCGCAACCTCGATCGGGTCGCCGGCGTCACCCTGATCGACACCGGGATCCTCACCGGATATCGCTGGCACCGGATCGCCCGCGCCTGGCAGACCCCCGGTCTCGGCGAGGTCGTCCAGGCTGTGACCACTCGGGCCACGTTCCGCCGGGGGATCAGAAAGCCCGAACCGCGCAGCCTGCCACGCGATTTCGTCGACGGCATGTACGACAACTTCGACCGCCGGACCCGCAGGGCGGTCCTCAATCTCTATCGTGACGCGAAGCGGATCGGCGACACCGCGGCCGCCGCCGTCCCGGCATTCGCCGCCGCCGACCTTCCCGCCCTGGTGATCTGGGGCGCGCACGATTCCTACCTGCCACCGAGCTTCGCCGAGCGCCAGCGGGAGCCGTTCCCCTCGGCGCAGATCCACGTCCTGCCCGACTCCGGCCACTGGCCGTACATCGACGACCCCCCGGCGGTCGGCCGCCTGCTCACCGATTTCCTGTTGGGGACCGAGTAGGAACTCAGCGCGGCGGCAGCTCGCCCGCTTCGATGGCGGCGGTGACGGCGCAGTCCGGTTCGGTCTCGTGGGCGCAGTCGCGGAAGCGGCAGTAGGCGGCGAG
>JBEBXB010000259.1:0-3415 GCA_040391885.1 Conexibacter woesei
TCCAGTTGTTGTACCGGTTGTAGAAGTCGGTGCCGACCCAGTCGACCCACTTCTTGCCGGGCCAGTACTTGCCGGGACGGTTGACCCGGACGGTGGGCGATCCGGCGGGAAGCGGGCTCCAGACGAGGGCGACCGGTGCGGCCGGCAGTCGCCGGGGCAGCGTGACCTTCTTGCGCACCTTCTGGACCTTGGGCAGCCCGATCTTCTTCAGGCGGGCGTTGATGGTGCCCCGCTTGCCACCGCCGCGGACGATCGTCGCGATCCGCCGGAAGGCGGAGCGATACCACTTGAAGGCGTAATGGCCGCCGCGAACGTTGCCGGAGCAGTCGACCCCGGCGTAGGCATTCAGGCACCGGTTCGGTTCGCCCATCGGCCGGATGTAGGTCCGGATCCGCTTGCGGTTGAGCGAGCGGTTGAGCCGCAGCAGGTAGTCGTCGCCCCGTCCCATCGCGATCTGGCGCGGCGTGATCAGCTCGACCCCGCTGTCGGCCTTGGTGGTGATGTGAAGCATGGGGCGGGCCCGCACCGACTTCCAGCGCGGCATCGCCTTGTGCAGGCTGTTGCCCCAGGGGTGGAACGTCTGGATGACCGGCGGATGCTTGCCGATGGTCCGGGCGAAATCGCGGAACCCCAGGGGGTCGCCGGTGTCGGTGACGCCGAAGAACACCTTCTTGCCGGGCGGCTTCAGGCTCTTGGCCTGGGATTCCGGCAGCAGCGAGTTGACGGGGCTCAGGGCCAGGCAGGTCATGAGCGACGCCGCGAGCAGGGCGGCGAATGCGACGCGGACGGCCGCGCGGGCGGGCGGGCGCCGCCGGTCAGGGCTGGGCTGGAAGGCAGTGGGCATGGTTATGTCAACCGCGGGCATCGGCCCCGGTTGCGGTAACGCAGGGTACGAGCCCGGCTTCCCATGGGCCCGTCCCCGCCTGCCGGTGCAAGCGGGTTGTCAGGATGTGGTCATGCGAATCGACGAGGAAAACGGGGCGACGGCCCCGATAACCGAGGAGGAGTTCGAAGGGATGGTCGCCACCGCGATCGACAACCTTCCCGAGCAGTTCCGCCGCGCCTTGGAACGGGTGCCGGTGGTGATCTCCGACATGGGGTGGGAGCGTCGCGCCTACGGGCTGTACGAAGGCGATGGCATCGCCCGCGACAACTGGCCCGACCGGATCACGATCTTCCGCGACACCCTGGTCCGGGATTTCGGCCATGACCGTGAGCTTCTGGCCGACCAGGTCGAGCGGGTCGTGCGCCACGAGCTCGGCCACCACCTCGGCTACGGGGAAAAGGGCGTGCGCGATCTCGGACTGTAGGGTCAGAACATGTCCAAAGCAACGCTAAACACCACGGCCGGGCCGATCACGATCGAGTTCTTCGACGCTGACGCTCCCAAGACGGTCGAGAACTTCCGCAAGCTGGCCGGCGACGGTTTCTACGACGGCCTCAACTTCCACCGCGTGATCAAGGACTTCATGATCCAGGGCGGCTGTCCCGAAGGCACCGGAACCGGTGGCCCGGGCTACACGTTCGAGGATGAGTTCAACGACAACAAGGTCGTCCGTGGCGCGCTCGCCATGGCCAATGCCGGTCCGAACACGAACGGCTCGCAGTTCTTCATCGTCACCATCCCCGCTGCCGACTGGCTGGACGGCAAGCACACCGTCTTCGGCGAGGTCGTCGAAGGGATGGATGTCGTCGACGCGATCGAAGGCACCGCCACCGACGCCCGCGACATGCCGCTCGAGCCTCAGGTAATCACCTCGGTCGAGCTGGCCTAGCTTCGACCTGGCCTGGTCGAGGCCGTCCGCTTCGACCCTGGCCAGATCGAGGCCCGTTCGCGGCGAGCCTCGATGAACCGGCTTTTTTGGGCGCAATGCGCCTAAAAGGCCGGTTCCGCCGGCCGGGTTTGGCCGATTCCTCCGGCCGGTTTACTCGATATCGTCGAGGATCGGCTTCCGTCGGGGAGCCGGCGGCCCGGACGGCACCGTCGCCTTCTCCTTGCGGAGCGAGTCCTTCCGCGTGTTGATGAAGACGATGCGGTCGCCCTTCTTGAGGGGCAGCCCGCCTTCGTCGTGGCCGGGCCGGTAGACCCGGCCTTCGTCGTCGTCTTCGCCTTCGCGGCGGACGATCGCGATCGGAGTCTGGCCCTTGCGGGCAAGGGCGTCGCCGTCCTCCTCGACGATCCGGTCGTCGATGTCCAGGCCGTCGCCGAAGGTCAGCAGGTCGTTGACCACCCGAGCGGCGTCGGGCGCGTCGGCGGCCATGCCGAGGATGCGCCCGGCCGAGGAAGCCGAGACGATCACTTCGTCGGCGCCCGAACCCTTGAGGAGCTCGACGTTCTGCTCCTGGCGACAGGAGGCGACGATGGTCACGTCGTCACTCAGCTCTCGGGCGCGCAGCACGGTGAGGACGGACAGCTCGTCGGTGCTGAGCGCGACGATCAGCTTCGCGGCCCGCTTGATCCCGGCGGCCTGCAGCATCTCGCTCTCGAAGGCCGAGCCGAGGATCCCTTCGACGCCGATCTGGTTCGCCCGCTGGAGCGAGTCCTCGCTGTTGTCGATCGCGATCGCGACGCAGTTCGTGTCGTGCTTGCGCAGGTACTCGAAGGCCGAGCGACCCTTGACGCCGAAGCCACAGATGATGGTGTGGCCGATCAGTTCTTTCTGCTTCGCATTCACGCGGGACCTCAGCCTCGATTGGGTGGTGAGCGCTTCCAGGGTAGTACCAACCAGCAGCACCAGGAACAGGACCCTCATCGGGGTGACGATGACCGTGGAGATCAAGCGCGCCGCTTCGCTGTTCGGGACGATGTCGCCGTAGCCGGTGGTGGTGATCGTGACCGTCGCGTAATAGAGAGCGTCGATGAACGTCAGGGTGCGCGTCGGATCGTTCGAGTCCAGGTAACCGTCCCGGTCGAACCAGGTGATGATCGTGACCGCGAGCACCAACCCCATCGCCAGGGCGATCCGCTGGAGAATGGCGCGGCGGGGATCCTTGGCACGGCCGACCAGCCGGAAACGTTCCAGGGGCAGTTCTTTCAGCTGTTGCGATCGTCGGGTCACCAGGCTCGCCGCAGCATAGACCCGGTGTGGGCCGACGTCCTCCGGTCCGGCATCACGGCACCTCTTCCTGCGCCAGACAGATACCCTGACGGGTCCATGTCTCCCCGCATTTCAAGCCATGACTGACCCGCTCGCAGCCGGGTTCGACCCCGTTTCCCTCGAGCAGTGGACCGAGCAGGCGACGAAGGGCGAAAAGGAAATCGAGCTTCGCACCGTCCTCGAAGACGGAATCGAAGCCAAGTGGCTGTACACGCCGGAGGATTCTCTCGGCGCCGACCCATCCGGGTTGCCGGGCGCGGCGCCCTTCGTCCGGGGCACCCGTGCCGGCCGTCACTGGCAGATCCGCCAGGAGCACT
>JBEBXB010000260.1:0-3406 GCA_040391885.1 Conexibacter woesei
CCTCGTTCGTCGCCGGCCAGGGGAAGCAGGAGGAAGCGGGATTCGTCGCGACCTCGCGCCTCTCGGACATCGCCGACATCCTCACCGGGATCGTCTTCACCTATGACGAGATCCGTCCGCTGATCGCCGAGGAGAACGCGGATCAGGCCGAGCAGACGGGCACCGAGCTTGACGACCTGTTCGCTCAGGCCGAGGACCTGCGTGACCGCGAGGCGGCGGGTGAGACGTTCACCGCATCCCAGGCCGACCAGCTCGGTGCCGAGATGCAGGCCAAGGCCGAGAAGATCGCCGGTCAGGTGACCCAGGCGGCCAAGGACATCGGGGTGGAGATCCAGGAGTCCTGACCCCGTGGAGCCCGCCCCGAGACCCGGCCCGGTAGTCGCGCCCTTCGCGGGAGCCGGCAGGACGGCGGTTGCGGTATTGATCGCAGCCGCCGTCCTGCTGGCAGGGGGCTACCCTGCCGGGGCCGGGGCATCCGTCAAAAAGCCGGAACCGGCCTGGCGTTCGGCCGACAGCATCACCACGGCCCTGTTCGAGGCCCAGAGCGACCTGATTCTCGGCGATCCCACCGGCCCCGACATCGCCAAGGGCCGGGCCGCTCTCCGCGGGCCGCTCGTCAAGGGCCTGCGGCGATCGGCTCCCCGGGAGCTCGCCCGGATCCGCGAGTCCCTCGACCGGGCAGAGGCCGCCATCGCTGCGGGTCAGCCGGTCCGGCTGGCGGCTGCCAGGGGCGAGATAACCGCCGCCCTGAGGGCGGGCGCCTTCCGGGTGGCCATCGAACGCACCGCGGTCGGCGACGCCCCGGGGGCGCGTGAGTGGCTCCAGATCCGTGATTTTCGCCAGAGCACCCGGTTCACCCGGGTCGGCACGGTCGCCACGGACGCGCTGATCGCCCTCGCCAAAGGGGAGATCGAGCCCGACGAGGCCGTGCTCGCGGTGCGCAAGGACCTGCTCGACACCTACCAATCGCGGCTCGGCACCAACCGTGAGGAAGCCGCGACCGCGGCCAAGAGAGGGTTCGACGAGCGGCTCGCCGAGACCACCGCGCTGGCCGCCGGCTACTGGCGCGTCCTGACCGGCGAGTACGGGCACCAGTTCGGAGCCGACCGGCGCCGGGCGGCGGACCGGGAGTTCCAGGCTCTGGCGGCCGCCGGGGCCGCATCCGACCGGTCCGCGTTCCGCCGGGCGGACCGGGCGGTCCACCGGCGGCTGGACGGATTCACAGCATCTCCGCTGACCGCGGAGGAGAAGGCTCGCCGAGCCGCCCAGCTCACCCGGTTCCTGGACCTGGTCCCGACCGAGTACCGCGACGGGACGAAGGACGGCCGGGTCACGATCCCGTTCGAGCTCCAGGAGGCCGTCGCCTTCCACGACGGGGTGAAGCAGTCCTTCGCCGACCTGAAGCCGTCGCTGGTGAAGATCGACCCGGAAGGGGTCAAAGTGGTGGAGGCGGACCTTGCCCTGCTCGGCAAGTACGTCTCCGACGCAAACGAGCGGATCGAGGTGGTGCCGGAATCCGATGTGGAGGACGTCCACGACCGCATCAGCGACCGGCTCGACGGCCTCTTCCCCGAAGAGTGGAAGAAGTCCGGCGACGCCGCCGACTACGACCTCGTCGAGATCGCGATCGACCAGCTCGTCGCCGCGGTCGGCGCCGGGCAGAAGACCCAGGCCGAGCAGGCCCGCCTCTCCGCCTACGCCTTCTTCGAGTTCGGGCCGGAGCTCAAGCTGAACGCCTTCGACCCGCAGTTGGTGGCCGAGATCGAAGGGCTCTTCTGGTACGGCGCCCGCGGTGTGCCGGGCCTCGCCCAGCAGATCTCCTCCGGCGCGCCCTCCTCGGAGGTCCGGGAGACGACCCTCGTCCTCGACGAAGCCCTACGCGAAGCCCGCGACAAGACGGGCGAAGGCGTCAGCGACGCCACCGCGATCACTAACGCCTCCCTGATCGTCTTCCGCGAAGGGCTCGAGGCGATCCTGATCATCGCCGCGATCACCGCCTCGATGATCGGCGCCCGAGCGGCCCTGCGCAAGCCGATCTACCGGGGCGCCCTGCTGGCCCTGCCGGCCAGCGTGATCGGGTTCGTGGCCGCGGTGGCGATCCTCGGATCGCTCGCCGCCTACGGCGAGAAGCTGGAGGCGATCGTCGGACTGGTGGCGATCGCGGTCCTTGTGATCGTGCTCAACTGGTTCTTCCACCGGGTCTACTGGACCGAGTGGATCGCCACCCACCGGAAGCGAGGCAAGGAGCTGACGGGCGATGTGGCCGCCGGCGCCGTGGCCGGAACGGCGACCATCGCCGGGCTCTACGTGCTCGGCTTCACCTCGGTCTTCCGTGAGGGCATGGAGACGGTGCTCTTCCTGCAGGCGCTGCAACTTTCGTCCGGGGTCGGGGTGGTCGCGGCCGGGGTGGGCTTGGGGTTGACCGGAACCGCGATCGTCGGATTCCTCACCTTCAAGGCGGAGCGCAAGCTGCCCTACAAGAAGATGCTGATCGTCACCGGGGCCCTGATCGCCCTCGTGCTGTTCACCATGGTCGGCAACACGGTCCGCACCCTCCAGGGAGTCGGCTGGTTCCCGATCCACCCGATCGACATCGACACCCCTCTATGGATGGGCACCTGGCTCGGGATCCATCCATCCTGGGAGACGATGATCGCGCAGGTCCTCGCCGTCGCCTTCGTGATCGGCAGCTACTGGGCGGCCGGCTGGTACTCGAAGCGCAAGCTCCGGTTGCAGCGCGAGGAATACGAAGCGCAACAAGCCGCCGCGGCGGATTCCCCGGCCGAGAGCCCGGACGAAATCGTCACCGAGAAGACCGAAATGAGCCACAAAGTCGTGTCCTGAGCGGCTTCCCGGTCGTCCGGTGGGTTCATTTTCGGCTTGACAACAGGGTTTCCGGGCCGATTGACGATCTGAGAATCGCGTGGCCCCCATTTGCTCCCCCGGGCCAAAATCAGGTTTCTCCTGCAGACCTAGGTTTATCCGGTCAGCAAATTCGCTAGTCCCGCAGACGGCAACGCCGGAGTGGGCCAGGAGGAAATTCGGAAATGATTGGAAGGAAAATCGGCATCGCTGCGGCGCTGTCCCTGCTTGCCGCCATGGTGGTGCCAAGCATGGCGTCAGCCGACGTCGCGGATGACCTCGCAGCCAAGGCAATGGAACTGGACATGGTGTGGGTCGCGGTCGCGACCATCCTCGTGTTCCTGATGCAGGCCGGCTTCATGTTTCTGGAGATCGGGTTCTCCCGGATGAAGAACGCGGGCACCGGCGTCGCCAAGATCTTCATGAACCTGGCGGTCGTGACGATCGCGTGGTGGGTGATGGGGGCCGCCATCAGCGGGCCCGGCAACGACTTCATCGGCGAATACGGCTTCTTCTACCACTTCGGCCAGGACATAGCCGGAAC
>JBEBXB010000261.1:0-3400 GCA_040391885.1 Conexibacter woesei
GCGACCAGGATCGCGCCGATGACGGTCGCCCCGGCGGTGAGCGCGAGGATGATCCAGAACTCGGGCCGGCGCCGGATTCCCAACAGGATCAGACCCGTCAGCGCGAAGCCGGTGATCAGCCAGTGGGAGACCTGACCCGGCGCGCTGCCGGTCAGGTCGGATCGTCCCCGCCACCAGACGCGGGTCGACTTGGCGGCGATGAACCCGCCCAGGCGGATCGGATCGGACGTCAGGGCGTCGGCGTAGTTGTCCCTGCCGAGGCGCGTCAGGGCGAGGTCGGTGGGGAGGCCGGGGAGCCGGCTTTCGGCGAGCAGGGCGAACACCCGCTCCGGCGTGATCGATTCGGTGCCTTCGCCGCTGATGAGGTTCTGTCGCCGGATCTTGGCGGCGACGTCCGGGTTCTCGTCCAGCAGGCGAGGCATGACCTTCTGGGGGTCGCCGCCGGACGAGAGGACGCTCCCGGTGAAGAGCGTCTGGCCGCCGCCGGTGGAGATCGGGATCAAGCGTCCGGTCTCGCGGACCGTGTGGATCGACCAGGGGGCGATCGTGACGAGGAAGGCGAGCGTGAGCGCGGCGATGGGAACGACCCGGTCGCGCGGGGCGGAGCCGGAAAGCGTCAACAGGATCGCCGCGCCGGCCAGGAGGGTGATGGTGAGGTACTCGGGCCGCACCATCGCCGTCAGCCCGAGCAGCACGCCCGCCAGAGCCCAGGCGGCTGACCTCCCGGAGTCTCGGGCAGCCAGGATCGCCAGCAGCGAGCCGGCGATCAGCGTGCCCGCCAGCGGTTCGGTCAGAAGCATCCCGGTGTCGGAGATCACCGTGGGGTAGAAGGCGGCGACCACGGCCGCGGCCACCGCGGCGGCGGTCGCGCCCGCCGGGGGCGCGAGTCGCAGCGCCAGCCGCCAGGCAAGGGGGATGGAGAGAGCCGAGATCAAAGCCAGGAGGATCCGGGCCGACCGGACGTCCTCGGCTCCGGTCAGTTCGTACCACCCGGCCACCAGCAAAGGAAGGCCGGGGCTGTAGTTGGTCGCGGGCTGCGGGTGGGCCGGGAGGCCCGGCCCCTTCTGGCTGAATTCGCCGTCTTGATGGAGTCCCCGGGCGATCCGTTCGTAGGCGGCGGAATCGGGCATATTCCGTTCGCTTCCGTGCCAGGCGTTATCCAACCTGAGCAGAAGCCCGGCGAGAACGATGAGAATCAGGATGATCGCGCGCAACGAGCGGATCCTAGATCCTCTGAACTCCGGTAATCTCGGCCCTTATGCGAATTCTGATTCTTGGTGGCGACGGTTATCTCGGGTGGCCCACGGCGATGCGGTTCTCCGCTCGTGGTCATGACGTAACTATCGTCGACAACTTTGCCCGCCGACGCTGGCATCTCGAGCAGTCGACCGACTCGCTGACGCCGATCGCCAGCCTCCAGGATCGGATCGACGCCTGGGAGCGGGTTTCCGGCAACCGGATCGAGGCCAGGGTCGGGTGCATCGAAGACGGCGAGTTCCTCGATGCGGTGATCGCCGACATCCTGCCCGAGGCCGTCATCCATTACGGCGAGCAGCCCTCGGCTCCGTACTCGATGCGTTCCCGCAAGACGGCCGTCGAGACCCAGCAGACCAACGTCATCGGCACGCTCAACCTGCTCTTCTCGATGCGCGAGCACGTGCCGGATGCCCACCTGATCAAGCTGGGCACCATGGGCGAGTACGGAACGCCCAACATCGACATCGAAGAGGGCTTCATCGAGATCGAGCACAACGGCCGCAAGGACACGCTGCCCTTCCCGAAGCTGCCGGCCTCGCTCTACCACGCCTCCAAGGTCCATGACTCGACCAACATCCACCTGGCGACCCGTTTCTGGGGGCTGCGTGCCACCGACCTGAACCAGGGCGTCGTCTACGGGATCGAAACCGACGAATCGGCTCTCGACCCCGCGTTGGTCACCCGGTTCGACTACGACGAGACCTTCGGCACGGTCCTGAACCGGTTCTGCGTCCAAGCGGTGCTCGGGCATCCGCTCACCGTCTACGGCGCCGGCGGCCAGACCCGCGGCTTCCTCAACATCAAGGACACCCTGCGCTGCGTCGAGCTGGCCGTTGAGACTCCCGCCGACCGCGGCGAGTTCCGCGTGTTCAATCAGTTCACCGAGCAGTTCTCGGTGTCCGAGCTCGCCGAGCTGGTCCAGAGCTGCGCGGCCGAATCCGGTTTCCAGGTCGAGATCGAGACCTACCCGAACCCCCGGGTCGAGCTCGAGCGCCATTACTTCAACGCTTCGAACAAGAAGCTGCTGGATCTGGGGCTCGAGCCCCACATGCTCGGCAAGGAGCTGGTCCAGTCGATGCTCGGAATCATCGAGCAGAACCGCGACAGGGTGATCCCCAGGGCCATCACCCCCAAAACCAAGTGGAACCCGGGCGAGCTCGAGGGCAGTGCCATCTCAGCCGTCCAGAAGTCCTGAATCCCAACAAATAACTGGTTGATTCAACCGGTAGTAGCATCGGAGATCTGATGAGAGCCGCAGACGCATTGTTCAAATCCCTTGAGGCCGAAGGTGTCGACCACATCTTCGGCATCCCCGGTGGGGCGAACCTGCCCACCTATGACGCGTTGGTCGACGCGGACCTGCGGCACGTACAGGCTCGTCATGAACAGGCGGCCGGTCACGCCGCCGAGGGCTATGCCCACGCATCCGGCCGGGTCGGGGTCGCCTTCGGCACTTCCGGGCCGGGCGCGACGAACCTGGTCACCGCGATCGCCGACGCGATGATGGACTCGGTCCCGACCGTTTTCATCACCGGCCAGGTCCGCACGGACCTGATCGGCACGGACGGCTTCCAGGAGGCCGACATCGTCGGCGTCACGATGCCGATCGTGAAGCACTCGCTGCTGGTCACGGACGCCGCCCAGATCCCCGAGTACATCCACGAGGCCTTCCACATCGCCTCCACCGGCCGTCCCGGTCCGGTCCTGGTCGACGTCCCTCAGGACCTCGCCAAGGCCGAGATCGACTACGTGCCGCGCACCTCGGCCGTCGACCTGGCCGGATACCGGCCGAGCACCGAGGGCAACGTCAAGCAGATCCGCCTGGCGGCGAAGGCGATGGCAAACTCCCGGCGTCCGGTGATCTACACCGGTGGCGGAGTCAAGAACGCGAACGCTTCCGCGGAGTTGCGCGAGCTCTGCGACTCCGACCTGTTCCCGGTCACCTCGACCCTGATGGGCCTCGGCGATTTCCCTGCCGACAACGACCAGTGGCTCGGGATGCTCGGCATGCACGGCACCCGGACCGCGAACTACGCGATGGACGAGGCGGACCTGATCATCGCGATCGGCGCCCGTTTCGACGACCGGATCACCGGCAAGCTCTCGGAGTTCGCGCCGAACGCGAAGTTCATCCACATCGACG
>JBEBXB010000262.1:0-3360 GCA_040391885.1 Conexibacter woesei
ACGCCTCGCTCGACTACGAACCGATCGACAACCAGGTCTCGGACCTGGTCAAGGTCGACGTGCTGCTTGCCGGCGAGACCGTGGACGCCCTTTCGGTGATCGCGCACAAGGACTTCGCGTACGGCCAGGGCAAGAGCCTGGTTGCGCGCCTGCGCAAGACGATCCCCCGGCAGCAGTTCGATATTCCGGTCCAGGCCGCGGTCGGTGCCCGGATCCTCGCCCGCGAGACGGTCAAGGCGGTGCGCAAGGACGTGACCGCCGGCCTCTACGGCGGCGACATCAGCCGGAAGCGCAAGCTGCTTGAGAAGCAGAAGAAGGGCAAGAAGCGGATGAAGAACGTCGGTAGCGTCGAAGTGCCCCAGGAGGCCTTCCTGGCCGTCCTGGAGCTCGACGAGTAGCCAGCCGGCCCCGCCCGGGCCGGCCGTGCCTCAGATCCCTGCGAGCGAGTCGGGCGAGACGCTCTTCGGTTTGGCGACCGGCTTCAGCTTGGCGCCGGGCCCTTCGGCTTCATAGACCCGTGCCGTGTCGGAGTTGTGGTCCCGAACGACTACCCGGGCGCCACTCGGGGTGCTGACCGCGGTGGCGCGGACGGCCCCCGGCCCGGAGAACAGCGTCTGCTGAACCTGGGCCACGCGACGGGGCCCGCCCGCCTGGTAGATGGCGGGTCGGGCGACACCGCTCACGGCGACATCCTCAGAGCCATGTTCATGACCCTTCAGGCGATAGAAGATCACCCGGCTTCGGCCTTGCTTGTCCGTGTCGAAGTCCGAGGCCCCGATGATGCTGGCGAAGCCACCGTCGGCCGCGAACGGGTACCCGGTGGAGACGGTCACGCCGCTCTCGTAGCCCTTGGGCCCGAAACCGAAGGCGGCCGCCTCGATCGGTTCCAGCTTCTCCTGCGGATTCGGCATGTTGCCTTCCAGATCCCCGAACAGATCGAAGTTGAAGACCTTGATCGTCGTCTGGCCGCTGCCCGGGCCGCTGCCGGTGATCAGGCTGATCCGGCCGCCTTCCTCGACCATCCCGGCCGCGACCGAGACGCCCCCGTCATGGCCGGGGTCGTAGGCCTCGAAATCGGCCAGGGACTTCGCATCGGTGCCGTTGCTGATCACGACCCGGGACGATCCGCCGGGACCGTAGCCGGTGATCACTTCGTCGTATCCGTCGGCATTTAGGTCGCCGAGGGCAAGGCTCGAGGCGTCCGGCTTGTACTCGTCTTCGCCGAACGGCCTGAGCTCACGGATCACGTCCTTCCACTCGGAAGCCCCGGAGTACACCCGCACGGTCAGCGGACCGGCCTCGTCCTCCGGGGTGGAGGCGATCGCCAGGTCGGGGACGGTGTCCCGATCGATGTCGCCCACCGCGACTGACAGGTCGGTGCCGGAGCCCACGGTCCGGTGGGACAACGGCTTGTCGCTGGCCCCGTCGTGGATGGTTACCGTGTTGCCGTCCACGCTGGCGTAGACCGGCCGCTGCGGGATCGTCCGCACCAGGCTCATCATGCCCCGGTCCTCATGGGGCAGCCGGTGGCAGTGTTCGACGTAGGTCCCGAGGTAGTCCTCGAACTTGACCCGCAGCACGATGACCCCCGGTTCCTTCGGCTTGCCCTTGCCGTTCAGGACGGGCATGCCGTCCCGGCCGACCCGGGCCGGGGGGAGGTTGATCAGGTCCTGGGTCCACTCGGCCGGCTCGTCCTGGCTCATGTCGGTGACGTGCTGGACCGAGGGGAAGATCCCGTTGCCGCCGGCCAGGTTCTTGCCGTCCGGGGCGACGATCCGCATCGACTGGGCGAACTGGGTGTGGACGTGGAAGGGGTGGTGGAGGCTGGAGTAGTTGAGGATGGTCCACTCCTCGACGGTGCCTGCCCGCGGCTGCTCGACCCGGTTCCCGGGGAAGAGCTCGTCGTCGATGGGGAAGTTGTTCGGAGTGACCTCGCTCGGTTCCGCGACGCCGTTGTAGACGAAGGTGCGCCGGTAATCGACCTCGGCGTCCTCGAAGCGGGGCTTTTCGGCGTCGTAGTTGAGGGTCAGGTTCCCGGGACGGTCCACATGCTTGCCCGAGCCCTCGGGGTTCGGGCCGGAGACCGCGAGCACGTCGCGGCTGTAATCGCGCCAGCCGCCGCCGAACTTCCGGTTGGGCCAGTCGTAGGCGCTGCTTTCGCCGGTGCCGCTGCGGTTCTCGACCTGGATCAGCCGGACCACCTTCGACGGATCCGAGGCGCCCTCGACCAGGATCGCCACCCGGCCGCCCTGCCCGAGCAGGTATCCGCGGCGCGCCGCCTTGCCGGTGAGCACCTTCGGCTCGTCCAGCGGGGTGCCGTCGATCGAGACGATCGAGAAGTCGACCGGCTCACCGATCGCCTTGCGGTCGCGGGCGTCGGCGGCATCCACTTCGTCCAGCGCGAGGATGTAGCTGGCGCTGCCGGTGACGTTGGTGAAGGCCCAGATCTGTGATTCGGCCTCCGTGCCCGACTCCGGATCGGCAGGATCGAGACCGATCTCGGGGGCGACCCGGCCGTTCACGGTGTAGACCATCTCACCACGGGATTCGAGCGCCGTCCCCTTGGGGTTCCAGGGGGACGCGTCGATCAACTGGCCCTCGTCGCCGGGGAGGCGCACGTTGTACCGGACCATCATCTCGCGCACCCGGAGATCGTCGAACTCCTCGTAGTCGCCGTCGGAACGGCCGACCACGATGTGTCCGGCCAGGCCCGAGTAGACGAGGTCGTCGGTCAGTCCGTGGATGTGGGGGTGGTACCAGTAGAGTCCGTGGTACTGGTCTTCCGGTATCTCGAGGGTGAACCGGTTCGACCGACCGGGGGGGATGCTCAGCAGGACGTTGTCGCTGTTGCCGTTCGGGGCCACGGTGAGGCCGTGGGTATGGAGGTTCATCGGCTGGGGGATCGCCTCGGTCTCGTCGGTCGCGACCGGTGTGAACGAGTTGTCGGGCAGATCGTTGATGTAGTCGATCACGACCTTGTCCCCGGGCTGGATCTTCCAGGTCGGACCGATGTACGGGCTGGCCGTGCCGGGCGTGTAGCTGCCCTTGCCGTCGACGACTTCGGTCTCGTAGGTCTGGAGCCCGTTATAGACCGTGTCCTCGATCTCGCCCCTGACCTCGGTCGCCTTGACCTTCAGGTGCAGCTCCCCGTCCTTGCTGGCGAAGACGGGCGCCTCCGGCAGCTTGCCGGCCGGCGCCGATGCCCGGGTCGGAGCCGGTTCACCGGAATTCTCGGAATCACCCCCGCAGCCGGAAAGGGCCAATGCCAGGCAGAGCGCGGCAGGCAAAAAGGGCAGGGACAGATGCAAACGGCGCGGGGGGACGGACACGGCGCGATCATAAATCGCGTCACCGGCGGCA
>JBEBXB010000263.1:0-3309 GCA_040391885.1 Conexibacter woesei
GCTCGCCTTTAAGTGTACGCTGTTCACAAGTAGCCGATTCAACCGGTTCGACCAGACTTTTCGCGTGGACCTTCTGATCTTGCCCGATCCGACCCTCGAAGAAACCGCCCCCCCGCCGCGCAAGGCCTATCGCCACGGCGACCTCCGAAACGCCCTGCTGCGCGAGGCGACCGCGCTCGCTCGCGACGGCGGGCCCGACGCCGTGATCCTCCGGGAAGCGACCCGCCGGGCCGGCGTGGCCCCCAACGCCGCCTACCGCCATTTCGCGAACCGGCGGGAGCTACTCTTCGCGGTCGCGGCTGCAGCCCAGGCGGAGCTGGCAAAGGCGATGGAAGCCGAGCTCGGCCGCATCCCCGAGGGGCTCGCCACCGCCGACGACGGCCGGGCGAGGCTGCGCGCGGTGGGTACCGGCTACCTGCGTTTCGCCCGCCAGGAACCCGGGCTGTTCCGGGCGGCGTTCACGGTCCACGACGACCTTTCCAGGGCCACCGTGCAGGAGAGCGGCGGCAGCTCCGGCCTGACTCCGTTCCAGCTGCTCGCCGAAGCGATCGAACTGATGTCGTCAGCGGGCTTGATCCCGCCCGAGCGGCGTGACGGTGCCGAGTTCCTCGCCTGGTCGGCTGTCCACGGGCTCTCCACCCTCCTGATCGACGGGCCGCTTCAGGTCTTCGGCCCGGAACTGGCCGAGAACGTCGGTCAACGCCTGATCGACATGGTCGAGCGGGGCCTCTGAGCCGCTCAGCCTTCCTCGCGGTCTAGCCAGTCGTCGTATCGCATGCGGGCGGCCGGGTCGATGTCGGTGTAGATCCGGTCGGCGCGGACCAGCCTCTGGAGCCACTGGCCGATCGCCGGCGGCAGGTTTCCGGTGAGGCGGGCGAACAGGCCGTCGAATCGAGGATTCACGAGGCGATCGCGGTCGGTTCCGACCGTTCCGGCGATCCTCGCGGCGAGAACCTCCGGCGGGGTCAGCTTGACCACCGGACTGGAACGGGTGCCGTCCATCATCCGCGTGGCGGTCGGGCCGGGCAGGATGCAGGTGAGCTGGATCCCGCTCCCGCGATACTCGGCCCGCACCGATTCGGTGAAACCGATCACGCCGTGCTTCGCGGCGGCATAGGCCGCCAGCCCAGGGACACCGATCAGGCCGGCGAGCGAGGAGATGTTGATGATCTGCCCACTGTGGCGGCGCTCCATCAGCCGGATCGCCTCGAGCGTTCCGTTGATCACGCCGCCGAGGTTGACGTCGATCGTCGCCCGGACGATGGCCGGCTCCTGTTCGGCCACCCGCGCCGAGACGGGGGCTATGCCGGCGTTGTTGATGAGGACGTCGAGCGGGCCGAGATCCGCTTCGACCTCCGAGAGCCATGCCGCGAAGCCGTCGCGATCGACCACGTCGAGCAGGTATCCGCGGGCCGATTCCCCGATCCTCCCGGCGGCCGCCTCGGCCAGCTCGCCGTCTAGGTCGCCGATCGCGACCCGGTGTCCGCGGAGAGCCAGGAGGCGGGCCGTCTCAAGGCCGATTCCCCGGGCGGCCCCGGTGATCGCGATCGTCAGTGGACCCTTGCCTACAGTCATACCGAGAATTGTCCCAGATATGACATGCCGTCATGTCACTCGGTGACGAGCGGTCCCAGCATGGCGGTGAACAGCATGGACTGGTGTCGCAACAGATCGGCCGGTTCGATCTCGAGATCCCCGAGCACGTAGTCGATCAGCTGCTCGTTGACGGAACCGACCAGGCCGACGGCGATCACATCGAGTCGGATCCCCCGATCCGGATCCCAACCGGGATCCCTGCGCACCTGCTCGGCGATGATCTCCGCGAACGAATGGATCGCCTGGCGCCGCTTTCGTTCCAGCTCCTCGCTGACCCCCACCACTTCGATCTCCTGGATCCTGGCGCGGCGCGGATCCCGGGTCAGAGCGTGAAAGAAGGCCTCCAGGCCGACTCGGAGGCGGGTGAAGAGATCCTCCTCCACTGCTTCGATCGCGGTCAGGGTCTGTTCACCCGTCTCCCGGATCAACTGGTCGTAAATCTCCGAGAGGAGATCCTCCCGGTCGTCGAAGGCCTCGTAGAAATACCGTTCGGTCAGCCCGGCCTGCTCGCAGACCGCCTTGACCGGCGTGTGGGCGTATCCGCGGCTTCCGAAAAGCTCGATCCCCGCTTCGATCAGTCGTTCCCGGCGCTCCGTCCGCCGTTGCTCGGCGCTCTGTCCGCGCCAGGTCCGACCGGAGTCATCCTGGTGGCCCGTCGATGCCATCAAGCTCCAGTATCGCCGTTGTGGACAGCGGGCGCCATCGGTCGGCGTGCTAACCGTTGTTGCGAAGCTCGACGAGGTCGGCCAGGTCGTCGTTCGACAGTTCGGTCAGCGCCGACTCGCCGGAGCTGACGATGGCATCGGCCAGCTCGCGCTTCGTCTCGTGGATGCTCGAGATTCGGTCTTCGATCGTCCCCTCCGCGATCAGGCGGTGGACCTGGACGGGGCGGGTCTGGCCGATCCGGTGGGCCCGGTCGGTCGCCTGTTCCTCGACAGCCGGGTTCCACCAGCGGTCGTAATGGATGACGTGATCGGCCCGGGTCAGGTTGAGTCCCGTCCCGGCGGCCTTCAGTGAGAGCAGGAAGACCTTGACCTCACCGTTCTGGAAGCGGTCGACCATCCGTTCGCGCTGCTTCACCGCGGTTCCGCCATAGAGGAGCATCGACGGGATCTCCCGTTCCTTCAGATGCCGCTTCAGGAGCTGCGCCATGGCGACGTACTGCGTGAACACGAGAACGGCGCCGTCCTCGCTCAGAATCGTGTCGAGAAGCTCGTCGAGCAGCTCCAGCTTGCCGGAGCGGTCGGTCAGCTTGGGATCCTCCTCGCGGGTGTACTGGGCGGGGTGGTTGCAGATCTGCTTCAACGAGGTGAGCAGCTTCAGGACAAGGCCGCGCCGGTTGATCCCGTCCGAGGTCCGGATCTGGATCATGTTCTCCTTGACCGCCTTCTCGTAGAGCGCCACCTGCTCCGTGGTCAGCCCGACCGGCTGGTCGGTGATCGTCTTCGGCGGCAGCTCGGGCGCGATCCCCGGATCGGTCTTGCGGCGGCGGAGCAGGAAGGGCCGGACCAGGCGGTTCAGCATCTTGGTGACCCCCTCCTTCCCCTCGATCTCGATCGGGTCGCCCCACTTGCGCCGGAAGGAGGCATGGGTGCCGAGCAGCCCCGGCGTCGTCCAGTCGAGGATCGCCCAGAGCTCGCTGAGGTTGTTCTCCACCGGGGTGCCGGTCAGGGCGACGCGGGAACGGGCCGGGATGGTCCGCAGGGCCTTCGC
>JBEBXB010000264.1:0-3305 GCA_040391885.1 Conexibacter woesei
GCCCATTCGACCTCATCCGGGGAGGGGCGGAATACCTCGTTGACGATGGCCAGCTGCTTGGGATGGATGCATAGCTTGCTCCCGAAGCCGAGACGCTTCGCGACTTCGGCCGATTCCCTCAGGAAGCCCAGGTTGTTCAAGTCGATCACCGGCATGTCGATCGGTGCCGCACGGCCGGCGGCGAGGCAGGCGACGGCGACGTGCTGCCGGCCGTACGAGAACTCGATCAGATCGGCGTCAGGCGGGCTCGAATCACGGGCCCAGATCAGCCTGCTGAAAAAGTCGGTCTCGCCCGTGTAGGTCAGGGTGTGGATCCGCTCGCTCGCCGCGGCGATCTCCGCACAGGCCAGCAACCCCCGGGCCGACTCGATCATGGCGAGGATCCTGGTCTTGCCGGGTTCGATCCCACGGTCGGCCTCGACCCGGTCCAGGGCTCGCGCGACGGTGATCACCTCGTCGGCGCTCTCGACCTTGGGGAGGGCGACGAAATCGATTGCGTCGCACAGCGTCGCCTCAAGGTCCTCGATACCGGTCGGGACGGAGTATTCCGTCTTCGTGTCGATCGGATTTATCTTGAGGCAGATGAACTGGGCGGGATTGCGGTCCGGGCCTTCCGCGAAGCTCCTCGTGATGCGGCGCGCGTCGTCCTTCCGGTCCTGGGGGACCGAATCCTCAAGGTCGATCTGGAGGGCGTCCGCCTCGGAGGCACTCGCCTTGATCATCAGGTCCCCGCGGACACCCGGGACGTAAAGAAGGCTTCGTATCAGCGCACTCTGCGACAGAGACCGGTCATCAGCACTCATGGCGTTTCATTCTCCTCAACGTTGGAAACAGGGTCAGTTACCGCACGAACCTCGGGCATCAATGCGAACTCGACAGGGGTGGACGAGTCGTTCTCGTGGACCCTGTCCTCCCCGGCCGCTAAATCGAGGGCGCCGAGAACGGTCGAGAGGGCCACGAAAGGCTTCCTTTCAGCCGTTTCGCCCCAGATCTCGGAGGCGATCGCGAACCCGGTGGAAGGCCCGCTGCCGAGAACGTCGAGCACCCGCCCCATCAGCCGTTCCTGGCGACGCAGTCGGCGCCCGATCAAGTCGCGGTGGTTTCGGATCTCTTCGCCGTGCCCCGAGTACATGACTTTCAGGTCCATCATCTCCGCGCGCCGCAGAGCCTTCCGATACTCGAGGGCGGTCGAGTGACGCCTCCGCAATTCTCGCGGGCCCGTCGGCGGCCGATTGGCGAGCGGGTCGCTCGCCGTGTGCTCGAGGAGTTGATCGCCGACGAACGCGAAGCGATCCCGCTCCGAAACGAACAAGGTGTCGGATCGACTGTGCCCCGGAAGAATCTTGACGGTCAGCTCATGTCCGCCCGCGGCCAGGACCTCTCCGTCCTCGACGATGCGGTCGAGTTGCAGCGACTCGACCAGCTCGAAAAAGGTCGCTTGATAATCCCGGAAGGACTCGATGACCGCGGAAGGGACGCCGTGGATCGCCATCAACTCCGACTGGTACTGGACCTCCGCCGTGCGAGCGGCGACCGCGTCGCCCAGGTACTCGCGGAGCAGTGCCTGGCCAACGATCGAACAACCGTGCTCCCGCTGGAGCTTGCCCGCGAGCCCGACGTGATCGGCATGATGGTGGGTCAGCAGCACTTGCTCCACGTCGTCGAGCCTCAGCCCTTCGCGACCAAGGCCGCGCTTCAGGTCCTGCATGGTCAGGGCGTCGTCGGGCCCGGTGTCGATCAAGGTGATCGGGTCATCCGCAAGCAGGTAGACGTTGACCGCACCGATCGGGTACGGCGTGCGCAGCGAGATTCCGATCGGGTCCCGAGGCTCGGCCTGTGAGGGGGTCAGTCTTCCTGCCAAGGCCTGCCCCTTCGCCGTTCAGACGGACGTGTCTGCCCGGACCGGGCTGGTGAGACTTCCCAGCCCGTCGATCTCTACGGTGACTTCGTCGCCATCCTGAAGAAAGCTCGGGGTCTCTCGGAGGAAACCGACCCCACTGGGAGTGCCCGTGAGTATCAGGTCTCCCTTCTCGAGGGTCATCGCCTCGGTTAGGAAAGCGATGATCTCGGCGACGGTGAAGACCATGTCCGCGGTGTTCGAATCCTGGACCGTCTCTCCGTTGACGATCGTCCGTAGCCCCAGCGCCTGGGGGTCTGGGATTTCCGATGCCGGAACCAGCCTCGGCCCGACCGGGCAGAAGGTGTCGAGGGACTTGGACCGGCTGAACTGCCTGTCCTTGAACTGGAGATCACGGGCCCCGACGTCGTTCGAGCAGATGTAGCCCTCCACGAAGTCGAGCGCGTCATCGACCGAAACACCCTTGCAGCGCCGGCCGATGACCACACCGAGTTCCCCTTCGTAATCGACCTTCTGGCTGAGCGACGGCAGCACGATGGCTTCACCGGGCCCGATCAGCGAGTTGGGCCACTTCGCGAACGCGATCGGCTCCTCGGGAACGGCCACCTTCGCTTCTTCGGCATGACTGCGGTAGTTCAAGCCGATGCAGATGATCTTCTGGGGAATCTCTATGGGAAGCATCGGTTCATTAATAGCATAGATCAACTATGGACCGTCCATGCTAATATCAGATGTTAATACACGCTTTGAGGAGGAGAACTTTGAACGACGAATCCGAAACACCTGGACCGCTCGACGGGATGAGGGTCATCGACCTCGGCAATATCCTCGCCGGCCCGCTCTGCGCAACCTTCCTCGGCGACCTCGGCGCCGAAGTGGTCAAGCTCGAAAGGCCGGTGCTCGGCGATTCGATGCGCCACACCGGCTGGAAACACGAAGACTCCGATGATTCGATCTGGTGGAAGATCGTCGGACGCAACAAGAAGAGCATCGCGGTGGATCTCCGAACCCCCGAGGGCCAGGAACAGGTCCGCAGCCTCGCTCGCAGCGCCGACGTAATCATCGACGCCTTCCGTCCCGGAACCATGGAGAAGTGGAATTTGGGATGGGATGAACTTCATGAGCTCAACCCCCGCTTGGTGATGGCCCGCGTCAGCGGCTTTGGCCAGACGGGACCTTCGAGCCGCAAGCCCGGCTTCGGCACGTTGGCCGAAGCGATGTCGGGACTGGCAGCCTTGACCGGCTGGCCGGACACTCCACCGACCCTTCCTGCCTTCGGCTTGGCCGACAGTCTCTCCGGCCTCTCCGCCACGATCGGCGTGCTCGCCGCCCTGCAGGAGCGGGACAACAAGTCCGGCCTCGGCCAGATGGTCGATGTCGCCCTCGCCGAGCCCATCCTGATGATCCTCGGAGCGCAACTCCCGACATGGGAACTGCTCGGAATCAA
>JBEBXB010000265.1:0-3304 GCA_040391885.1 Conexibacter woesei
GCCCGGGTGGGCCGGGTGTTCTTGACCATCGAGGCCAGCATCTGGGTCGCCGTGATCACCGTCTTCGACTGGTGCCCGGCCGCGCGGATCAGGTGCTTCTGGAGCACCGGGACCTTCGAGAGCGGCACCTCGATGCCGAGATCGCCGCGCGCGACCATGATCCCGCCGGTCGCCCGCTCCACGATCTCGTCGATCGCGTCGGCGGCCTGCGGCTTCTCGATCTTGGCGATGATCGGGATTTCGGAGTTCAACTCCTCGAGCCGCTTCATCACCGGTTCGAGGTCGTCGGCCTTCCTGACGAAGGAGACGGCGATGAAGTCGAGGTCGTTCTCGACCGCGAACTCGACCCAGCGGAGGTCCGTGTCGGAGACGGCGTCCAGCCCGGACTCGACGCCCGGCAGGTTCATGCCCTTGTTGGACGAGAGCGGTCCGCCGACCTCGACCTTCGCGGTCAGCTCGCCCTCGTGCTTGCCGGTCACCTTCAGCCGGATCGTGCCGTCGGCGAGGTAGACGATCGCGCCGACGTCCAAGGTCTCGGTCATCTGCGGCCAGGAAACGGGGATCCTGGTGGCGGATCCGTCGACCTCTTCGGAGGTGATCGTCACTTCCGAGCCGTTGCTGATCTGGATCACGCCATCGGGAAAGTGGCCGACGCGGAGCTTCGGCCCAGGTAGGTCACCGAGGATCCCGACCTCGCGACCGACCCGCTCCGAGGCGGCGCGGATGTCGATCACCGTCTGGAGGTGCCGCGCCTCGTCGGCATGCGAGAAGTTGAGCCGGAATACGTCTACACCGGCCTCGATCAGCTGGCCTAGGACAGGGGGGTCCCAGGATGCCGGTCCGACGGTGGCGACGATCTTCGTTCTGCGGGTCTCACTGTGTTTCACGCCCCCATCATGACGACCGCGGATGGCGGCACCGCTCCACTGCCGGGTTTTCACAGCCCTTTGGGGGGTATCGGTAGTTCAGACCGGGTGGCCAAGCCGCTCACAACACCGGATATGAGAGGTCAGGACTGAAATGGCTTACGCATTGATGATCGCGGTCCTCATCTTCGTCGCGCTGGTGGTGGCGGCTTCGCCGCTGCTTGCGGTGATCGTGGTGATCCCCCTGCTGCTCATCTACTTTGGCCTGATGGCCGCTGTGCGTCGATCCGACCGGGTCCGCGGCACCGACGAAACCCCGGGGGAGGAGCCCGCCGGGGAAAAGGAGCGGGAGACCGGACCGCTTCCGCCTCCCTAGGTTCGGCCGAACGTGAGGCTGCGACGCGCCGACTGCGCCGGCGAGGGCATCACCCGCCGGCGCCGGGGAAAGGGGTTCAGCTACCAATACCCCGACGGCACGACGGTCACCGACCCAGTCGAGATCGACCGGGCGCGGGAGCTGGTGATCCCTCCCGCATGGAAGGACGTCTGGATCTGCCCGTGGCCGAACGGCCACATCCAGGCGACCGGTGTCGACGAGGCCGGCCGCAAGCAGTACCTGTACCACGAGAGGTGGACCGAGAACCGGTCCCTGGAGAAGTTCGATGCGATGCTGGGCTTCTCACGTTCGCTTCCCAAGCTCCGCCGACGGGTGCGTACAGACCTCGCGACCAAGACGCCGACGCGGGATCGCGCCCTGGCGTTGGCGGTGCGCCTGCTGGACATCGGCTTCTTCCGGATCGGAGGAGAGCAGTACGCCGAAGAGAACGGCACCTACGGGATCGCCACCCTCCTTAAGGATCACGTGACCCTCAGGGGCGAGGACGGGCTGATCTTCGAGTATCCCGGCAAGGCGTCGCTGGAGCGGATCCAGGAGATCCGCGACGCCCGGGTGCGAGCGGCCGCGGAACCGTTGCTGCGGCGAAGGACGGGGCCGGCCGAGTTCCTCGCGTTTCGTGACGGTCGTGCCTGGACCGGGCTGAGCTCGGACGAGATCAACGCGTACATCCAGGAACGGACCGGCCCGGACCATTCGGCCAAGGACTTCAGGACCTGGAACGGAACGGTCCTGGCGGCGGTCGAGCTCGCCGGGACGGCCCTGCCCGATTCGGCCCGCGGCCGCGACAGGAAGATCGGCAAGGCGATCCACGCGGTGGCCGACCGGCTCGGCAATACGCCCGCGGTCTGCCGGAGCTCGTACGTCGACCCCCGGGTGCTCGAGTGCTACCGGCAGGGCGTCACGATCGAGCTTCCCAGGCGATCCGGATCCGCGATGACCGGTCCTGGCCGGGCGCGTCTGGAGAAGAAAGTCCGGAAGTTGATCGAAACGGGGTGCTGAGTCGGTGCGCGCGCCGGGTTTGTCCTCCCGGCGCCAGGGGTAGCGCATCCTCACGGAGCAACGAGAAAGGTCTGGATGAACACAGCTCGAGAACTCGAACGTCCCGGGCCTTGGAACGAAGCGCTGGATCCCGGTGACGAGGCCCGTTCCGCATACGCCGAGATCCTGGACGCGCTCGAGACTCAAGGGGCGCGATCGGCGACGGCATCGGTCGATGCGCGCCTGGGGGCGATCGGGGTCACCTTCGGGGCCGACCCGTATCGCGTCGACCCGGTTCCCCGGCTGATCGCGCAGGACGAGTGGCGAACGTTGGCCGCCGGGCTCGAGCAACGCCTGCGGGCCGTGACCGCCTTCCTCGCGGATTCCTACTCCGGACGGGAGGCGGTCGCGGCCGGCATCATCCCCGCCAGGGTGCTCGAAGAGTCCGTCTATTTGGAACCCCTGGCGGAAACGGATACCCCGATGGGGGCCGTGTTGATCGCCGGGCCCGATCTGATTCGCGGCCCCACGGGGGAGATGCTGGTGGTGGAGGACAACCTGCGGACCCCCTCCGGATTGGCATATGCGCTCGCGGCGAGCGATGCGGTCAGATCCAACCCCTATCTGCCGCGCCCACCTCTGGCCGATCCCTCCCCCGCGTCTGAGCAACTGGCGGCGCTCCTCCGGGCGGCCGATCCGTCCGGTTCTGGTGACCCCCGCGTTGCTGTCCTCAGCGACGGATCGGACTCGAAGGCGTGGTTCGAGCACCGGGAGGTCGCGACGATGCTAAACCTCCCGATCGTCACCCCTCGTGAGCTCCATGTGCGCGACGGGCGTGTTCTCGCGGAGGGGCAGAAGGGTCCCGTACCGATCGATGTCCTCTACAACCGGTCGAGCCAGGAGAGCTTGCGCGATCGGGACGGAAGCCTTTCCCCGCTGGGGAACGTTCTGAGTGAGCCGTTGAACGAGGGACGGGTCAGTTGCGTCAATCCGTTCGGCAGCGGGCTGGCCGACGACAAGGCGGTCCACTGCTACATCGATCGGTTGATCGGCTTCTACCTGG
>JBEBXB010000266.1:0-3289 GCA_040391885.1 Conexibacter woesei
CGGGCTGCGCCTACCTGGAGACCTGGCACAACGACATCCACGACTTCCTCGAGCTCCGCAAGAACACCGGCGACGATCGCCGGCGGACCCACGACATGAACACCGCCAACTGGATCCCCGACCTCTTCATGAAGCGGGTCGAGGCACGCGGCCACTGGACCCTCTTCCGCAGCTCCCAGGTGCCGGACCTGCACGAGATCTACGGGCGGGAGTTCGAACGCCGCTACGAGGAGCACGAGGCCCGGGCCGAGGCCGGCGAGATCTTCGGGCGGCGGATCCCGGCGATCGAGCTCTGGAAGCAGATGCTGAAGACCCTGTTCGAGACCGGCCATCCCTGGATGACCTTCAAGGATGCCTGCAACGTGCGCAGCCCCCAGGATCACGCCGGGGTCATCCACAGCTCCAACCTCTGCACCGAGATCACGCTCAACACCGGCCCCGACGAGACGGCCGTCTGCAACCTCGGCTCGGTCGTGATCGATCAGCATCTCACCCCGGAGGGGGAGATCGACCACGCGAAGCTGAAGGAGACGATCCGGGTCGCGGTCCGTGCCCTGGACAACGTCATCGACGTCAACTTCTACCCGACCGAGGCGGCCCGCACAGCGAATAGCCGGCACCGTCCGGTTGGGCTCGGTGTGATGGGCCTCCAGTACGCGCTCTACCGTAAGGGCATCGAGTTCGGCTCCGACGAGGCGGTCGAGTTCAACGACGAGATGATGGAGGCGATCGCCTTCCACGCCTACTCCGCTTCCAGCGACCTGGCCGCCGAGCGCGGCACCTACAAGAGCTACAAGGGGTCGAAGTGGGATCGTGGATTGCTGCCGCAGGACACGATCGACCTGCTCGAGGAGGAGCGAGGGCTGCCGATCGAGGTGCCGCGCGGCGGCCGGCTCGACTGGGGCCCGGTCCGGGAGAGGATCGCCCGGCACGGGATGCGGAACTCCAACGTGATCGCAATCGCCCCCACCGCGACGATCGCCAACATCATGGGGACCTCGCCCTGCATCGAGCCGATCTACAAGAACCTGTTCGCCAAGTCGAACCTTTCCGGTGATTTCACGATCCTCAACCCTTACCTGGTCAAGGATCTGAAGGCCGCCGGCCTGTGGAACGACGGGATGGCGGAGGAGCTCAAGTACTTCGACGGGGACCTGACCGAGATCGAAGCGGTTCCGGCCGAGCTGAAGCGCCGCTACCGGACCGCCTTCCAGATTCCGCATGAGTACCTCGTCGATGCCGCGGCCAGGCGGCAGAAGTGGATCGACCAGTCGCAGTCGGTGAACCTCTTCCTGTCGGAACCCGATCTCAAGACCCTCAGCCACATGTACCGGCGGGCCTGGCATGCCGGCCTGAAGACCACCTACTACCTGCGGACCCTGGGTGCGTCGACGATCGAGAAGTCGAGCGTGAGCCGGACCGCAACCGCTCCCGCCCCGGATCCCGTGGCGGCACCGGCATCGGCGCCCACCGTCGCGGCCACCGACGGGCTCGTAGACGAGGAGTTCACCCCAGAGCAGATCGCCTGCTCGATCGAGGCCGCCCGCAACGGCGAGGAATGCGAGGCCTGTCAGTGACAGGTGAGCGTGAAGGCAGTGATCGGACGACCTCGACCCGGACGGTCGAGGTGGAGATGTCGGCCGAGGTCCTGCTCACCGGCGAGCGGCGGTCCTGCGGCCGGGGACGTTTCGTGTTCGCCGCGATCGACGAACGGGAGAAGGCCGTGGCACTCGGCGAGTGAGCTTGCCGACCCCGGCGTCTTAGGCGGTCCGCTTAGGCTTGGGCTCCTCCCGGGGCTCCAGCTGGATCTCCGTCTCTGCCTGGTCGACACCCTGCGCGAACTCGCGGCCGCGTTCGATCTCGGAGTTCAGCTCCATCCCGAAGAGGATCGCGATGTTCGAGATCCAGAACCAGACAAGCAGGGCGACGAAGCCGCCGAGCGTGCCGTATGTCTTGTCGTAGGAACCGAAGTTCGCGACGTAGAGGGCGAAGAGCGCCGAGGCGACCACCCAGACCGCGAGGGCCACGACGGCGCCGGGGGTGATCCACTTGAAGCCGGGCAGCTTGACGTTGGGGGACGCGTGGTAGAGCACCGCCAGCATCAGGAGGACCAGCACGATCATCGCCGGCCACTTGGCGACGTTCCAGACCGTTTGCGCAGTCGACCCGACGCCCAGCGGCTCGGCGACCGCGCCGACCACCGGTCCGGTCATGACCAGGCCGAGGGCGAGGGCCGCCAGGATCAAGATCATGGCCAGGGTCACCCCGAGCTGCAACGGGCGGAGCTTCCAGAACGGCCGTCCCTCCCTGGTTTCGTAGATCACGTTGGCGGCTCGCCCGAATGCCCCGATGTATCCGGACGCCGACCAGATGGCCGCGCCCAGCCCGAACAGGAACACGAGGCCGGACGCCCCGCGATTCGAGGTCACCGACTCGACCGGGCCGGCGAAGGTGTCGCTCGCCGTCTCAGGCCCCAGGTTCGAGACGATCTCGGTCAGTTTCCGCGTCGTCTCCTGCGGATCGGCCACCAGGCCGATGATCGCGACCAAGGCGATCAGGGCCGGGAAGAGCGAAAGCAACCCGTAGTAGGTGAGCGCGGCGGCCCGGTCGGTCATCTCGTCCTCCGAGAACTCGGTGACCGTCCGCTTCAGCGTGGCGAGCCACGACCGTTCACTGTCCATGTTCCTCCGTCGTCACCTGGTCGCTACTGACAGGAGGGAACTACCCGCAACCGGGGAGGGGCAATCGGCCCGGGTCAGGCGCCGAGCTGCTCCTTGAGGGCGTCCAGTTCGGAGCGAAGGCCGGCGATCTCCTCGGTCAGCCGACCGATCTCGGCCCGTGATTCGCGGGACTCCCGCTCCAGGGCTTCGATCCGCTCTGTCTCCGGGGTGTCCACCGGGATCGGCGCCGCCGTGGTTGCCTGGGTCGGAACCGGAGCCGCGAAACCGTCGGCCGGTTCGGTGGAGGCATCCTCGGCCGGTCCTCCTGCCTGGTCCCGTTCCCCCTCGGTCCCGTCTTCCTCGAGGTGGCTGCCACCGATCATCTGGCGGTACCTCTCCTCCTTCTGACCGGGGCGGCGGGGCATCCGTTCGACCAGTTCGCGGCCGATGAGGGCATCGAGGGTGGTGTGGACGGCGGCCAGATCATGGAAGGAAAAGAGGCGGTCGGCCCGTTGCTTGAGCTCACCCGGGGTCTGCGGTCCGCGCAGCATAAGCACGGCCAGAACCGAGACCTGGTCCTGATCCAGTCGCAGCTCCTCTTCGAAGAGCTGCCGGTACTTGGGTGAGCG
>JBEBXB010000267.1:0-3272 GCA_040391885.1 Conexibacter woesei
CCGTCGCGGTCGTGATCGGGGCGGCGTTCGGTGCGCTGGTCCAGTCGATGGTCGCGGACCTCCTGACCCCGGTGATCGCAGCGATAATCGGCGAGCCCGATTTCTCGGCGCTGTCCTTCACGGTCAACGGCTCCAAGTTCACCTACGGCAACTTC
This sequence comes from Conexibacter woesei, assembly GCA_040391885.1. Lineage (GTDB taxonomy): Bacteria > Actinomycetota > Thermoleophilia > Solirubrobacterales > 70-9 > 67-14. Next base: position 156 of record JBEBXB010000267.1, read on the forward strand.
ATCAACGCCCTGATCGCCTTCCTCTCGGTCTCGGCCGCGATCTACTTCTTCGTGGTCGTCCCGATGAACCACTTCCGCAAGGACGAGGAGGCGACGACCCACGAATGCCCGGAATGCCTCTCCGAGATCCCCCTCGCCGCGACCCGCTGCGCCCACTGCACCACCGAGGTGACCCCCGCCGCCTGAGGGCCTCCTACCGGACTCCGACCTATGACCGGATCAGAACCGGACTTTTGGGTTATATAGACGCAAAAGTCCGGTTTCGATCCGGTTTGAAGCTGTAGGGTGTCGCATGAAATTTCTTGGGAGTGACCGCTTCAGCCGTCAGCATCGTGACCGCACGGAATCCCGAACGGGGAGGCGGCTGCGCACGGGCCTCGCGGCCCTCGCCATCCTCGCGGTCGGTGGAGCCGCCGGCGCGGTCGTCGCCGGTTCCACCAACCGGTCCGAGCCACCGGCGCCGAAGTACAACTCACTGGCCCGCAAGGTCGGTCCGATCGACGCACCGGGCCGCGCGCTCGGTCTCTCCCGGGTCGTGATCCAGCCGGGAGCGAAGATCCCCCTCCACTACCACCAGGGCACCCAGGTTTCGTACATCCAGGCCGGAACGCTCACCTACACGGTGAAGACCGGCGGCGTGAAGGTGATGAAGGGCCCGGGCGATGACGGCAAGGTCGTCCGCCGCATCAAGCCCGGACAGACCGGCAAGATCAAGGCCGGCCAGTGGCTGGTCGAGCAGCCCGGAACCCACCACCGCGCCGCCAACAAGGGCAAGGGGAAGATCGTCATCTACCTGGCGAACCTTCTCAAGAAGAACGCCGCCCCTTCGACCCTCGTCCCCTGAACCTGAAGCGGGTGCGTGGGTTCGTTCTTGGGGCGCTATTGCGCTGGAGCGGACCCATCCGATACGGGTGAAGGTGACGATCCCCGGATTAGTCTCCGGGCGCTGCGAACCGGTCCGTATGCGGATGCATAAACGTTGCGTCGCGTGACCCACATGTGAGCCGATCTTCGGCAGTCTTGTGGCGTGAAGGCAAGGTCGACACATGAACTGATGCTTGACGTGGCATCGCCGCAACACGGGGTGGCCGGACGGGAGCAGCTGATCGAATCAGGGATATCCCCCGGGCGCGTCGATGGCTCCCGACGGGCGGGTCGTCTGTTGCCAGTCTTCACCGGTGTCTATGCGGTGGGTAGAGAGCTGGAGACCGCCCAGGCGGCGTGGAAGGCGGCGACCATAGCCGCGGGCAAAGGCGCTGTGCTCATGGGCAGGAGCGCGGGGGAAGCATGGGGAATGCTCGACCGCCGGCCCGGCCTGCCGTGTCGGATCGAGGTCGCCCGCAGCGGAGAAAGCGCGGTCATGCCGGGTCGTTCCAGCGCTATGAGGGGAAGCAGGCTTCATATCCGCCAGCGGGTACTTCGTGAATGCGAGGTCGGAGAGCTGGGTGGCATTCCGGTCACTTCTCCCGTCCGCACCCAGATCGACCTTGTGGCTGGGTTGGGGCCAAAACCGATGCGTCGGGCGTTCATCGAGGCCTGCCGCCTCCACCTGGTCGAAAGGGGTGATCTGCCAATGCTGGTGAGGCGGAGCAGGGGACGGCCCGGTGCCGCATTCATGCGTGAACTTGTCGGGCTATGGGTGCCGGGGCTGGACCGGATCAAGTCGGTGCTCGAGGGGATGTTTCTGCTTGGCTGGTGCGCGTCGGACCGACGCATCCCGGAGGTCAATGTGAAGGTGGGACGGTGGGAGGTCGACTTCCTCTGGCGGCAGGAGCGATTGGTGGTCGAAACCGACGGGCATGCCTTTCACGATCACGAGATCGCCCGGGGGCGGGACGCCCGCAAGGATGCCTGGTTGCGCTCGCAGGGGTTGACAGTGCTCCGGTTCAGCTATCGAGACGTCGATCAAGAAATGAAGCGGGTCTGCGAAACAACCCGTGCGTGTCTCGATTCAGCGCCTGAACAACGATCGAACCCGGATTTTTAGGTCATATAGACGCAAAAGTCCGGGTTCGATGTCCTGGTGAATCGGGCGGGCCGGAGCCCGCGTGGGGTGGACCAGCCCGCGTGGGGCGGAGCCCGCGTTGGGGCGGACCGGAGCCCGTGTTGGGGCTACAGGCCGTAGGAGCGGCCGATCACTTCGAGCATGATCTCGTCGGTTCCGGCGCCGATGCGGTTGAGGCGGACGTCGCGGTAGTGACGCTCGATCTCGTACTCCTTCATGTAGCCGTAGCCGCCGTGGATCTGGATGCATTCGTCGGCGACCTCGCAGGCCATCTGGGAGGCGAGCAGCTTCGCCATCGAGATCTCCCGGACCGGATACTCGCCGTTGTTGACCCGCCAGGCGACCGAGTAGGTGAACTGCTTCGAGGACTCGATCTTGGTTGCCATCGCGGCGATCTTGTGACGGATCGTCTGGAACTTGCCGATCGGGCGGCCGAAGGCCTGACGCTCCTTGGCGTACTCGATCGTGGTCTCGAGCAGCCGCTCGGCCCCGGCGTGGGAGCCGGCGGCGGCGACCAGCCGTTCGCTCTGGAGCTCCCAGCTGATGTGGTAGAAGCCCTTGCCCTCGGTGCCGAGGATCGAGTCGGCCGGCACCCGCATGTCCTCGAAGGCGAGCTCGCCCGTGTCGGAGGCGTGCATGCCCATCTTCTCCAGATTCGAGGTGACCGAGAACCCGGGGAGGTCGTTGCCGTCCTCGTCGCGGATGTCGATCAGGAGCAGGGAGATGCCGTCGTGGCCGGCGTCGGGATCGGTCTTGACGACCAGGACCATGAAGTCGGCCCGGGCGGCGTTGGTGATGAAGGTCTTGGCACCGTTGATCACGAACTCGTCGCCGTCGCGAATGGCGGTGGTGCGGATGCCGGCGACGTCGGACCCTGCCTCCGGCTCGGTGATGCCGAGCGCTCCGATCCGGGTTCCCTGGATCCCCGGCTTGAGGTAGGTCTGCTTCTGCTCCTCGGTGCCGAGCAGGTGGATGGGGGGCAGGACCATGTCGGTCTGGACGGCGAAGCCCATGCCGAGTCCGCCGGAACCGGCGTAGCTCAGTGCCTCGGCCCGGACCAGTGAGTAGAAGTAGTCGCCGCCCTGTCCGCCGTACTCCTCGGGGAAGCAGAG
>JBEBXB010000268.1:0-3269 GCA_040391885.1 Conexibacter woesei
TCGAGCCCCTGCTGGAGCGGCTCGACCGCGAAGGCACCACCCTCACCCACATCCTTTTGACCCACGACCACTGGGACCACGTGGTCGACCTGGCCGGCCTGGCGAAGGAGCGCGGGGTGCCGATCCTCGCCCACCAGGTCACCGCCGACCGAGTCGACTTCCCGATCGACCAGACGATCGAAGATGGCGAGGTGATCCGTTCCGGCGATCTGGAGATCAAGGCTCTCTTCACCCCCGGCCACGCGGCCGGGCATCTCGCCTTCCTGATCGACGACACGGACATCATCACCGCCGACACCCTGTTCAAGGGAACCGTCGGTGGCACGATGGCTCCGGGTGCCACCGGCATCGACGACCTCCGCGATTCGATCATGGAGAAGTACATGACGCTGGCTCCGGAGATCCGGGTCCACCCCGGCCACCGTGAACCGACCACGATCGGCGAGGAGTACGAGAACAACCCGTTCGTGCGGATCTGGCGGGGCGTCGATCCCGAGGGAACGGAACCCTGCGAGGTGAACGAGCGGGGCGAAGCCACGCTCATCCTCTGGGCTCCCGATTACGACGGCACCAACAAGGCCTGGGTCCGCTTCCCCGACGGCTCCGACGGGATCGTCGGCGGATCGCAGATCGTCAGCCGGGGCTGAGTCGATCGCCTGATCCACCCGGCCGGCCGAATGCCGGTCGGGCAGGTTCAGCCCGGCCGGTCAAGCCGGTCGGGACGTCCCCGCTACTTGAGGCGGGTGAAGGTCCTCAGCTCGGTAAGTCCTCCGAGACCGAGCAGGAAGGCGATCCCGATCGCCGTCTTGGCGCCCCCGGACAGTCCGAATCCACCGGAGTCGGCTTCGTCGGGTGAAGCGGGATTCGTGCTGGTCGACGGATCCTGGTCGGCGGGGTCGATCACCTCGGCCGGGATGCTCGGGTCGAGCAACTCGCCCCGGACGGTTTCGAGACCGTCGTCGACAGCGGGCTCGGGCTTGTCCTTCTGCTTCGGCTGCTTCGGCGTGGCGGGCGTGCCGGTGCCCGGTGAACCGCTGCCGTAGTCGTCGCCGTATCCGTCCCCGTAGCCATCGCCATAGCCTGGATCGTCGTAGTAGTCGTCGGGGTCATCAGGGACGTTGTCGGTCTTGTCCGGTTGCTCCTCGGTCTTCTTCTTTTTCTTCGGCTTCTCGGACTTGCCGATCGTCACCATCGCGACCCCTGGGGAAATCTGCATCCCAGGTATCTCGACCCTCGCGGAAATGACGAACTGCTTCCCGGCGCGTCCCTTGAACTTGTAGGAGAACTTCTTCGAAGTGGAGGAAGATTTGACCGACCCATCGACCGCCCATTTGATGGTGGCCGTCGATCCGTTGACCCCTTCGACCTTGACCGTGAAATCGACGGCGCCTCCACTTGCGACGCTCGTCTTTGTTCCCTTGACGGTGACTTTGACCTCGGGCTTCGGAATCACCAACTGTGGAGTGGCCGCTTTGAAGTCATGGAACTTGGTCGCACTGGAAGTTCGCCGCATCAGAACGGTGCCGTCCGACTTGTCGAGGTAGAACCGCGGCTGCTCCACGCTGGGGTTCTTGATCATCTTTCCGGTGAAGACGACCGTCTCCAGGTCACCCTTGTCATTCACGGTCGCCATCTCGACCTTCTTGAGAGATTCGACGTCCAGCGACGGCGAGATCCCCGGCATCTCCGCTGCGTAGTCGAGGATCGCGCGGACGCTGTACTCAGTCACCTCGCGGCCGTCGATGTTCCGTTCACTGCCCGAGAGTTTGCTGAGCGGAACCGAAACGAGCGGATTCGTATTCGCTTCGTTTCTGACTTCGACACATCCACAGCCCGCCGCATCGGCCTTCTCGACGAACGCGGCGGAAGCCGGGATAGCGACCAAGAGGAGCAGGCAGATAGCCCAGCGGATGGGCCTGCGGACCGGGAGTATTTCGGCGGTGGCTGGGTTCACGTGTTGTAGGGAACGGTGAACTCGAGGCTGATCGAACCGAAGCGATCGGGACGGGTGGCTTCGGTGTAACCGCTGCCGGGAAGGACGAAGGCCGGGTCAAAGGCCGGATAGAAATCGGCGAACATCCCGGTCCCCTCGGCGGGGATGTATCCCGGAATCTTCTCGTAGATGATCGTCTTCGTGCCGTTGCCGTTGTTGACCTCTGAGTAGCCGACGGCCCGACTCGGGACCAGGGTGACCATCACGGCGCGCCGATCCGGGAAAGCGGTGCCGTCGGTCCCATCGATTCTGAAGATGATACGAGAGTTCGAGTCGTCGCCGAGCTCGATCTCGGGGTCGCTGACCGTGAAGTTGATCGTGTGTTCGCAGAACCTGAAGCCGATCGTCCCCGATCCCTTGATCAACGTCTCGGCGGGGCCGATCTTCATCCAGCCGGAAGCGAAGGGAAACTTGAAGGAGTACACGAGGTTCTTCGAACCGGACGGTGGGTTGGCCATCGCTCCACCTGACACCGATGTGCCGGCACCGGTGTTGACGTAGTCGATCCAGCTGTCGCGGATGTGCCATTCGATGCTGGTGGCGCTCTGGATGTCGAGAGCGTCGTCGGGCCGCGCCTTGACCGGGGGCTCGGACGGGACTTCGGCGACCGGATCATCAACCTGGGTCACTACATACGACGAGTAGAGATCGAACCGGCCAAAGTTTGTCTGGGCGCGGAGCTTCTTCTTCCGCTTCAAACCGAGCCTGCGGTTGAGGACGCGGGCCGCGGCAGCGGTAAGCCGGGCGGTCCCCTTCTTGAGCGTCAGCTCACCAGACTTGAGATTCAGCTTGCGCTTTCCTCGCTTGACCCGAAAGAGGGGGGTCAATCTGCCGCCGATGCGGGCCGAGACCAAAGTGAAGGCCGCTCCGCGAGCGGGAGTCGTCACCTTCAGGTTTCGGGCGTCGACTTTCTTGCGGCGATGCTTGAAACGAATTGCACCCTTGAGTCCGATCTGGGAACTCTTCCCGTACTTGACGGACCCAACCGGGAAGGTCGGGCGACCGGCGAGGGCGTTCGCCGGACGCACCAGCCGTTGGCTCACTCCCCTGCGCCGGAGAGCTTTCCGCGTGACCTTGGCCGGAGCCAGGGTCGCTTCACCGTCGATCGCGATGATCGGGCCGCTTGGAGGAGGCGTCGCGACACATGGAGTCAAGGTCGCCGCCGAAGCAGCCGTCGGGCCAGCCAGGGAGACGAGCAGGCCGCCTACGACCGCCAGCAGACCCACGACGAGGGCGGGTCCGAAACGGACCGCCCTCGTCGTGGCCGAAATGCTGC
>JBEBXB010000269.1:0-3217 GCA_040391885.1 Conexibacter woesei
TCTCCTGTGCCCGGACGCCATCGGGGTTGGTCGAGTTCGTGATGTAGCTGATCACCGTCTCGATCTCCATCCAGTAGGCCTTCGACAGCATCGCGACTATCGCTTCTCGCTTCTCGCTGCTGCCATTGCCGAGGATTCCTTCGGACGTCATCGCTGCTCCTTCATTCTGGGTGGCTGGGCTCACCCAACCTATCCCCGAAACGCTCCCAGTTCAACCGTGCCGCCCGTCGCATCGGCGCAACCCGGCGGCCCGCCGCCGCCCGGGGTCCGCCGCTACGCTGGATGGCCGTGTTTCCCCCGTTGAACCTGCCTCTCGCCGCGCTCAGTCCCGCGGCGGTGGCGATGCTGGAGATGGTGCCGCTGACCGTCGCGGTGATCTTCTACTGGCACCGGGCCATGAATCTGTCCTGGGACGGACGCCCCGTCCCGGCATGGCGTCAGGTCTGCTTCGGGTCGGGCATGTTCCTCCTGGCCTTCGTGCTTTTCAGCCCGCTGGGATACCTGGCCGAGGAGCTGGTGATCTTCCACATGGTCGAGCACCTGATCATCAGCGACGTCGCCAGCCTGCTGGTCGTGCTCGGCCTGACCAAGTCGATCCTCCAGCCGGTCCTGGCGATCCCGCTGTTCAACCGGCTTCAGGTCCTGGCCACGCCCGTGATCTCGTTCGCGCTCTGGACGATCAACCTGTTCTTTTGGCACATCCCCGAGATGTACGACGCCGCCTACGGAGGGGCGCTGATCCACGGGGTCGAGCACAGTGCCTTCTTCCTTTTCGGGGTCCTCATGTGGATGCCGGTGTTCGGGCCGTTGCCGACGCCGTCCTGGTTTGGCCCGGGCTGGAAGATCATCTACGTGGTGGTCGCGAGGTTCACCGCCGGCATCCTCGGCAACGTCCTGATGTGGACCCAGTACGAGCTCTACACGAAGTACGCGGAGGGCCGTCGGAAATGGGGCCTGGAAGCGGTCGAGGATCAGAGCATCGCCGGAGTCGTGATGATGATGGAGGGCCTCTTCTTCATCCTCGGCGTGGTGGCCTGGACCTACTTCCGGTCGGCCAATCAGAGCATGAGAAAACAGGACCTGATCGATCTCGCCTTCACCAACGGGGTGGACATCGACGAAGAACGGATCGACCGCGCCGTGCGGTCCGGTCACGACGAGTTGCTGGAGAAGAGAATCAGGGAACAGTCAAGAAAGTCGGAGAATGACCAGGCAACTCGGTAGCCGCTACCTGTATCTGCTCGTCTTCGCGGTCGGTGCCTGCACTATGGGCACCGAGATCGCGGGGGCCAGGCTTCTGGCGCCGTACTTCGGCGATTCGACCATCGTCTGGGCGAACACGATCGCGGTCGTGCTGGTGGCACTCTCGGTCGGCTACTGGCTGGGCGGGAGGCTGGCCGATCGCCGGCCCCGGCTCTCGGCCCTCTGCCGGGCGGTGCTCGGCGGGGCGGTGCTGATCGCCCTGATCCCGTTCCTGGCCAGGCCCTTCCTGGGGGCTTCCGTCGACGCGTTCGACCAGATCTCGATCGGCGGTTTCGCGGGATCGCTGATCGGGGTGCTCGTGCTGCTGGCGGTGCCGGTGATGGTGATGGGCTCGGCTTCGCCCTGGGCGATCCGGATCGCCATGGACGGGGTCGAGAAGAGCGGCGAGGTAGCGGGCCGGCTCTACGCGATCTCGACCGCCGGCTCGCTGGTCGGGACGATGGTGTCGGCCCTCGTCACGATCCCGCTGCTCGGGACCCAGCGGACCTTCCTGGTCTTCGCGCTGGTGGTGGCGCTGGTCGCCGCGGTCGGGGCGGCGGGGTGGAGGTGGTCGGCCGTTCCCGCCACGGTCGGCCTGGCGATCTTCTTCCCGGTCGGCACGATCAAGGCCTCCGGGCCGGGCGAGGTCCTGTTCGAGGCGGAGACGACGCACCAGTACGCCCGGGTGGTCGAGCTGGCGGACGGCGAGCGCCGCCTCGAGCTCAACGAGGGCCAGGCGATCCATTCGATCTACCGGCCCGGCGAGTTCCTGGTCGGCAACTACTGGGACGAGAACCTGGTGCTGCCCTTCGCCGCCTCCGACGAGCCGCCTGCCCGGATCGCGATCCTCGGCAACGCGGCCGGCACGGTGGCCCGGGCCTACGGCCATTTCTTCCCCGAGACACAGGTCGATGCCGTGGAGATCGACGGGGAGCTGACGGAGCTGGGCCGCAAGTACTTCGATCTGCGCAACCCCCGGATGGAGGTCTTCGACGAGGACGCCCGGCCTTGGCTCCGACAGGCGGACGACGACTACGACGTGATCATCGTCGACGCCTACCACCAGCCCTACATCCCGTTCTATCTCGCCACCAGGGAGTTCTTCGAGCTGGCCCGGGATCGGCTCGCCCCCGGCGGGGTGGTGCTGATCAACGTCGGCCATCCCGAAGGCAACGACGATCTGGAGAAGGCGCTGACCAGGACGATGGCGACCGCCCTGCCCGAGGTCGTCCGCGACCCGGTGACAGTCACCAACACGATGCTGGTCGGCAGCCTCTCCCCGATCGACCCGGCCCGGATCGACCGCGCGTCCCGTGCCCGGCCGGCCGTGATGCCGGCGGCTCTGCGGCCGCTGGCCAGGGAGACCGCCGCCCGGATGGAGCCCGGACTGCCCGGAGGGGCGCTCTGGACCGACGACCGTGCCCCCGTCGAGTGGCTGGTCGACCTCTCCCTGCTCGACTACGCCAGTGAGTGACGCGCAGGAGGGGGCGGCTTCCGGCGGTCGTCCGGACGGCTCCCCGCCGACCCGGAAGCCGGACGCCGAGGGTCCGGTCACCCGGGTCCCAGTCGCCGGGGGCCCAGTCGGCAGGGGCCCAGTCGCGGGCGGGCCGATTGCGCGGGCGCCGTTCCGCGCCTGGCTCGCCACTGGCCCGGTCGGTCGCCTCGTCGGCTTCACGATCGACTTCGCCCGCGCCCTCAGGATCCACCTGGCCGCCAAGCGCCGGGCCTCCAAGCGCCGAGCCTGACCAACCCCAGCCGACCCCCAAGCAATCGGCATCCAATCGCTGGGGCGATTGACCGTGCACATCAAGACGGATCGCCCCAGTGGCGTGGTTGGGCGTCACGGGGGCGGGAACGTGCCTCCAGAGCCATGATCGGTAGGCTCAGGAGAAGTGAAAACCACCGTTACAGAACTCGATAACTCGAGGGCACGTGTCGAGGTCGAGGTTCCGGCCGATGAAGTGTCCGTCCAGGT
>JBEBXB010000270.1:0-3195 GCA_040391885.1 Conexibacter woesei
CAGGGGAAGGGCATCGAGACCAAGGTCGCCGACGTGGCCGACTACAAGGTGCGCTCCCTGAAGGACGAACAGGACCTGCTGGTCGTCGCCGCCACCCACGGCGAAGGCGATCCTCCACAGACCGCCCTCGACTTCTTCGAGTTCCTGGAGGGCCGCAAGGCACCGAAGCTGCCGCAGCTCCGGTTCGCCGTCCTGGCCCTCGGTGACTCGACCTACGAGCACTACTGCAGCGCCGGCCGGCGGGTCGACGAAAGGCTGGAGGAGCTCGGCGCGGAGCGGATCGCCGACCGGGTCGACTGCGACGTCGACTACGAGGACGACGCGGAAGCGTGGATCGAGTCGATCGTCGCCGAGCTCGCCGCCGCACAGCCCTCCGCGGGCGCTCCGGCATCGAACGGCGTCGCCACGATGCCCTCGGCCAACGGCTTCTCCGCCCCGGCCGCCTTCGGCAAGAAGAACCCGTTCGAGGCCGCGGTCATCGACAACTTGGTGCTGACCGGTCGCGGCTCCAGCAAGGAAACGCGGCACATCGAACTCTCGCTGGAAGAGTCGGGTCTGACCTTCCAGCCCGGTGACGCGCTGGGCGTGGTCCCGCGCAACGAGCCGGCCCTGGTTTCTACCCTCCTGGAGAAGCTCTCGCTCCCGGCCGACGCCGAGATCGAAGTCAAGAAGGAGAAGTCGCGACTCGACGAGGCCCTGACCGGCAGGTTCGAGATCACCGCCGCGACGCCGCGCTTCCTCGAGCAGTGGGCGGAGCTCAGCGGGGCGGATGAGCTGCGGGCGCTGACGACAGCTGACCAGGCCAAGGAACGCAACGCGTTCCTTCAGTCCCACCACGTCCTCGACATCGTCGACCGGTTCCCGGTCCCCGGGGTCGACGCCGCCCAGTTCACGGCCGGACTGCGGCCGCTGCAGCCGAGGCTCTACTCGATCGCGTCGAGCCTCACGGCCGCGCCCGATGAGGTTCACCTCACCGTCAGCACCGTGCGCTACTCGCTGCACGACATCGCCCGCACGGGTGTCGCCTCCGGCCACCTGGCCGGGCTCACCGACGAGGAGTCCACGGTTCCCGTCTACGTCCAGTCGAACGATCACTTCCACCTGCCCGAGGACGACGCCCCGATCCTGATGATCGGCGCCGGCACCGGTGTCGCCCCCTACCGCGCCTTCATGCAGGAGCGGGAAGAACGCGGCGCCTCCGGCGGGTCCTGGCTGTTCTTCGGGGAACGCAACTTCCGCAGCGACTTCCTCTACCAGGTCGAGTGGCAGGCCCTTCTGAAGAGCGGCGCCCTCGGCCGGCTGGATCTCGCTTTCTCCCGTGACTCGTCCGACAAGGTCTATGTCCAGCACCGGCTGCGCCAGCGCGGACGCGATGTCTATGCCTGGCTGGAAGACGGCGCGCATCTCTATGTCTGCGGTGATGCGGCGCAGATGGCCCCCGACGTACATGCCGCGCTCGTCGACATCCTCGGCGAGCACGGTGGTCTCGACGGCGACGGCGCCGAGGCCTACCTGGCGGACATGCGGCGCGACCGCCGCTATCGACTCGACGTCTACTGAGAGGCATCCCGTGAGTGCAGAACCAGAAACAGATCGCAGTCGCGATCTGTCCCAGCCCCTTGAGAATCTCGGTCCGGACGAGACGATGAAGGCCGAGAGCAACCAGCTCCGCGGCACGATCGAGCAGAGCCTTGCCGACGAGGTGACCCTGGGGGTCACCGAGACCGACAACAAGCTCATGAAGTTCCACGGCATGTACCAGCAGGACGACCGCGACATCCGGGACGAGCGGCGTCGCCAGAAGCTGGAGCCGGAGTTCACCTTCATGGCCAGGCTCCGCGTGCCCGGCGGTGTCTGCACCCCCGGCCAGTGGCTGCAGATCGATGATCTGGCCCGGAAGTACGGCCGCGAGTCGCTGCGTCTCACCACCCGGCAGACCTTCCAGTACCACTACATCGACAAGGGCAACCTGAAGACGGTTCTCCAGGGCCTGCGGGAAGTGCTGCTCGACACCAAGTCGACCTGCGGCGACAACTCCCGCGGAGTGATGTGCACGTCGAACCCCAACCTTTCCGAAGTTCACGGACAGGTCTACGAACTGGCGAGCCAGGCCAGCGATCACGCGGTGCACCGGACCCATGGCTACGAGGAGATCTGGTACGGCGAGGAACGGCCGAAGACCCGGAGCAAGAAGTCGGAATCCAAGCCGGAAGAGCCCTTCTACGGCAAGACCTACATGCCCCGGAAGTTCAAGATCGGTTTCGCGATCCCGCCGAGCAACGACATCGACGTCTACAGCCAGGATCTCGGCTTCATCGCGATCGAGGAGAACGGCAAGCTGAAGGGCTTCAACGTGACCGTCGGCGGCGGACTCGGCCGGACCGACCGGGCACCCGAGACCTACCCCCGCCTGGGCGACGTGATCGGTTACATCGATGTCGACCAGCTGACCCCGACGATCGACGCGGTGATGTCGGTTCAGCGTGACTTCGGCGACCGGACCGTGCGGGCGCACGCCCGGTTCAAGTACACCGTCGACGACAAGGGAGTCGACTGGATCAAGGCGGAGATCGAGCGGCGTCTCGGCTTCGACCTCGGTGAGGTCAGGGAGTACGAGTTCACTACGAACGGAGATCCGCTCGGCTGGGTCACCGGTCAGGACGGGCGGGAGCACTGCACGCTGTTCATCCAGAACGGGCGTCTCGTCAACCGCAAGGACAGCCCGCTCCTGGACGGGCTCCGCGCCGTCGCCCGGATCCACAAGGGGACTTTCCGGGTGACCCCGAACCAGAACGTGATCATCTCCGACATCGAGCCCGAAGATCGCCCCGCGATCGAAGCGGTGATGAAGGAGTACGGACTCGACGAGTTCGAGACCCGCAGCGCCCTGCGGCTCAACTCGATGGCCTGCGTCGCCTTCCCGACCTGCGCGCTGGCGATGGCGGAGAGCGAGCGCTACCTCCCCGACCTGGTCACGAAGATCGAGACGATCCTCGATGCCAACGGGCTGAAGGAGGATCCGATCACGATCCGCATGACCGGCTGCCCCAACGGCTGCGCCCGTCCCTACATCGCCGAGATCGGCCTCACCGGCCGCGCGCCCGGCAAGTACAACCTCTACTTCGGTGGCGGCTTCCACGGCCAGCGCCTGAACAAGATGTACCTGGAGAACGTCGGCGAGGAAGCGATCCTCGA
>JBEBXB010000271.1:0-3167 GCA_040391885.1 Conexibacter woesei
TCCCCCGGGAGCATCGGGGCCACGGGCCCGACGGGGGCCACCGGCCCGGCATCGGTCTCCGCTGCCTATGAAGACGAGTCGTTCGGAGTGGTTTTCGGTTCGAGCGATGTCCAGCCGATCGCCGAGCTGGAGCTTCCCGCCGGCAAGTACATGGTCACCGGCAAAGTCGAGCTGAGGACCGCGCAGCCCACGGACACCAGCTGCTGGGTCTCGTTCGACCACGGCGACTATCTCGACTCGGCCCGCTGGCGCTCGCCCGGAGGTTTCGACGGCTGGGGCACGATCTCCCTGCTGGGCATCAGCCCGGCGGGCACCGAGACGCTCACGCTGACTTGCTCCATGGACGAGTCCGGCGAAACAGGGCGCAGCAAGATCGTCGCCGTCCCGGTCGCCGGCTGAGTCAACACACTCGCCAGGACTGAACCCGGCGCTTCATGAAATCGCTGGGGCGATCGACCGTGCACATCAAGGCGGATCGCCCCAGCGATTGAGATGTGGGCCGGGCTGAGGATCGGGGAATCGCCGGGGGTGCGGGGCCGGTCATTAGGCTCTGGCTGTGATCGATTCCCACGCGCACGTTTCCCGCTGCCCGATTTCGCCTGAGGAGCTGCTGGCGAACGCCGCCGACGCCGGGGTTCAGAGGATCCTCACCGTGGGGCTGGACGAGCTTTCCAACCGGGAGCAGCTCGCCCTCTGCGACGCTTTCGAAGGGCTCTACGCCGCGGTCGGCCGGCACCCGAACGACGCCGACGGCTTCGACGACGCGGCCGCGGCCGACATCGAGGAGCTGGCCGCTCACGAGAAGGTCGTCGCGATCGGAGAGACCGGCCTCGACTTCTTCCGCGACACCGCCCAGCCCGAGGCGCAGCGCCGGGCCTTCGCCGCCCAGGCGGGGATCGCCGCCCGGACCGGGCTGCCGCTGGTGATCCATGCCCGCGACCCGCAGGGCAGCGAGGACGCGGTCGCCGAGATCTTCGAGACGCTCGACCGGGTCACTGCCGAATCGACCGACGGCCTGACCGTGATCCTCCACTGCTTCTCGGCCCCGGCCTGGGTCGAACGGGCGGCCGAACGCGACTGGTACTGCTCCTTCGCCGGCAACGTCACCTACCCGGCCAACCAGGATCTCCGGGACGCCGCCGCCAAGGTTCCCGAAGACCGGATACTGGTCGAGACCGACGCGCCGTACCTGACCCCTCAGACGAAGCGCCGGGAACGAAATCAGCCGGCGAACGTGGTCGAGACCGCCGAATGTGTGGCCGAGGTCCGGGGCGTCACGTACCAGGAGCTGGAGGCCACGGTCACTGCCAACGCCGCCCGGCTGTTCGGATGGTGAGGCTCGGTCAGAACTTTCTCGCCGACCCCAACCTGCTGGACGCGATCGTCCGCGACTCCGGGGTCGGGCCGGACGACTGCGTGCTCGAGGTCGGGATCGGCGAAGGAGTGCTCACCGAGCGCCTGTCCGACCTCTGCCGCCACGTCCACGTTATCGAGATCGACCGGGGGCTGGAACCGGGCGTCGCCGACCTCGCCGAACGGGCGAACGTCGACGTGCTGTGGGGCGACGCCGTGCGGGTCGACCTCGGGGCGCTGGACCCGCCGCCGACCGCGATGGTCGCCAACCTGCCGTATGCGGTCGCGACCCCGGTCATCCTCAACACCGCCTTCGATCTGCCCTCTGTCCGCAGCTGGACCGTGATGGTCCAGAAGGAGATCGGCGACCGGCTGCGGGCCGGCCCGGGCTCGAAGACCTACGGCTCCCCGTCCGTCTTGCTTCAGCTCACCGGGGAGGTCCGGCAGATCCGGAAGGTCAGCCGCACCGTGTTCAAGCCGCAGCCCCGGGTCGACTCGGCCATCCTCGGGATCGTCCGCACCGGCCCTGGCCCCGACCGGGAGACCCGGCGACTGGTCCGCGCCGGCTTCTCCCACCGGCGCAAGGCGATGGCCCGCTCCGTCGAACTGGCCATCCCCGGCAGTCTGGAGATGATCCGGACGGGCCTCGAGGAGATCGGGGCCGACTCCGGGATCCGCGCCGAGGCGCTCTCACCCGAGCAGTTTGCGGCCCTGTCCGCGAAGATCACACTTCCCGACGACCCTGGGAGCCGACCATGACGATCACACAGCCAGAGAACACCCCACCCTGGACGCTGAAGGCGCCGGCCAAGCTCAACCTCTGCCTCTATCTCGGGCCGCTGCGCGAAGACGGGCTGCATGAGCTGACTTCCATCTTCGAGCCCCTCGACCTGTGCGACATCCTGACCGTCACCGAGTCTGACCGGGATCGGGTCAAGGCACCGTTCGTACCCGGAGAGAACATCGTCGCGAAGACTCTCCGCCTGCTCCGCTCCGAAGGATGGGAGGAAGGACCGTTCCGGGTCGAGATCGAGAAACGGATCCCGGTGGCGGCCGGGCTCGGTGGGGGCAGCGCCGATGCCGCCGCGATCCTTCGTCTGGCGGTCGAGGCAGTGGAGGACCTCACCGGGATCGCCCTGATGCTGGGGGCCGACGTCCCCTCGCAGCTGAACCCGAAGCCCCTGTTGGTCGAAGGGGTGGGGCAGAAGCTGACCACCCTTCCGCGTCCGGCGGAGCACTGGGTCGTGCTGCTGCCGTTCAGTGAAGGACTGCCCACCCGGATCGTCTTCGAGGAGGCGGATCGTCTCGGCCTCGGCCGGACCCAGGAGGAGATCGACGAGATCTCGGGGCGGCTCTGGGCGGTCGCCACCAACGCCGTGTCGCCGCTCGCCTACCCGGCCCTGCTGGTCAACGATCTCGAACCGGCGGCACTCTCGCTCAAGCCGGAGATCGGCGCTGCCAAGGAGCGGATGGACGCGGCCGGGGCGGGGTTCACCGGCATGACCGGGACCGGCCCGACCGTGTTCGGGATCTTCCCCGACCGGCAGGCCGCGGCGGCCGCGGCGGCCGAGCTCGGTCCGGAGGCGATCGTCTGCGCCGGCGGGGGGCCCCGGTCGGAAGAGCCAGGAGCGACGACCGGCGTGGGCGGCGCGTGAGACTTCCCCAGACGGGGCGGGGCCGGGCATTCGCCGCGGCGGGTTTGGTCGCGGCGGCCGCCGTGATCTTCCTGCTCTACCGGAAGTTCTTCCCGGAGTTCGATCTCCAGCAGCTGCTCGACGACTTCGCCAACCTGCTCGGCCCCTGGACCTACCTGG
>JBEBXB010000272.1:0-3161 GCA_040391885.1 Conexibacter woesei
GTCGGGACCGGCTCGATCCGGCGAAACTTCATGGAGCTGGAGCTCGCCGCCCTAGACGACGAGATCAAGGCCGCGGCGGAATCCGGTGACGACGCCCGCCGGGTGGAGCTGATCGGCAACCGCTCACGGCTGGTCGAGGAAGTGCGTAAGGCGGAAGGCGACGAACCGCGGGAGTAGGCGCTCCCGCAGGCCGTCCCCGGGGTGCCTCGGCCGGGCCCGCGAGAGGGCGGTCATACCGCCGGTTTCGGTAGGCTCCCCGAGCGCAGTCGGGGGTAGCTCAATCGGTAGAGCATTCGGCTGTTAACCGAACGGTTGGCGGTTCGAGTCCGCCCCCCCGAGTCAGAACCGCATTCGGCCGAAATCGTCGGCCGGATGCGGTTTTTTCATGTGCGCCCCGCGACCAGCTCCTCGACGAGCACGGCGCCGCGCTCGGCCCCGTCGTGCTGTTGGTCCCAGGAGCGGATCTGGCCTGCGCGGACCCGGTAGAGCGGGTTCGCCAAGATCTCCGCGACCGCCCATTTCAAGCTGCGGGGGCCGGTCAAGCTCCACCGGATCGAGCGCCCGACCTCGGCCCAGGTGATCCGCGCCGCCGTTTCGTTCATGTCCCCGGCCGCCGGGCAGGTCAGGACGGGAACCCCGGCCGCGAGGGCGCGGGCGACGGTGCCGTGCCCGCCGTGGCAGACGACCAGCGCGGCCTCCGGCATGATCTGCGAGTAGCTGAGCCAGTCGACCAGCACCGCGTTGGCGGGCACGTCGATCGGCCGGGAGGGACGAACTCGGTTCGTGGTGGCCACGATCCTCACCGGTTCGCCCCCGAGTCCGGCCAGGGCGGAACGGACGAGGTGATTGTCCGGATCCTGGGACGTGGAGGGAGCGACCAGGATCAGCGGATCGTCGCCGGGCGGGAGCTCGATGTCGTCGTGCGGCATCTCGAACGGCATCGGCCCGGTGACGTGGACGTGCCCCGGCCATTCACGCGGATACTCCAGCTGCGGATAGGTTGCCACCAGAGCCAGGTCGGGGCTCGTGCCCCCGTGGAAACGGTCGGTCGGCGGGAGCCCGACGACCGACCGCTGGGCGTTCAGATCCGTGCGCCCCCGCTGGAGTCCGCGTTCGAGGAGATGCTCCGTCCACCCCCAGAACCGACGGCCCATCGCCGTGCGGGGCGGCAGGGCACCGATCGCGAAGAACGGCATCCGGCGATCCTGCTCCGGGTAGATGTGGGGGATGAGGGTCGCCCAGGCGCAGCCGTAGGCCTCCGCCGCAAGTGCCGGCGCGACGGTGAGGATGTCGTTGACGACCACGTCCGGCCGGAACTCCTCCAGCAACGGCAGGAGCGCCTTGGCCGCGTCACCGCCGCCGGGCGACCCGGAGGCCGGCGGGGGGAAGACCTGGTACTGGTCGGCGCTGACGAAATCGAGCCCGGCCTCGCCGACGGTCCGCTCCCACTGCGGCCAGGTCTCGACCAGCACTTCGTGGCCGCGCGCCTTCAGGGCCGAGGAGAGGCTGATCGCCGGGAATACGTGCCCGGGATCGCCGAAGGCGGCGACCAGGCAGCGCACCCCTTTACATCCCTCCTGAGTCCGGCCCGGAGCCGGGGCGTGCCATGACCAGCTCTGGGATGGCGCAGTTGGGGGAGACGTTGAGCAGGAAGGAGACCGCTTCGGCGATGTCCTCCGGCTTCAGCATCTCCTCCGGCGGGATCTCTCCCTGGACGAACTCGGTCATGTCTGTGGCCACGAAGCCGGGGGCGATGGCGGTGACGGCGACACCGTCTTCGCCGACCTCCTTCTGCGTCGACTTGGAGAAGCCGAGCACGGCGGCCTTGGTGGCCCCGTAAACCGACAGCCACGGTGGCGACTGGACTCCCGCGATCGAGGCGAGGTTGACTATCAATGCCTTGCCGTGCTCGGCGCCGGCCTTCTTGAGCATGGGAAGGGATTCGCGGGTGGCGATGACGAGGGCCCTCAGGTTCACCGCGATCTGCAGGTCGAAGTGCTTCGCCTGGATCCCGTCGATCGGTTGGCCGATCCCGATGCCGGCATTATTGACGAGGCAGTCGAGCCGTCCCCACTGCCGCTTGTGTTCGGCGACGAGCTCGACGACGGCCTCTTCACTGGTGACGTCGGCAACGACCGCTTCCACCTTGAGATCATCGTCGGCCAACGATTCCGCGGCCTTCAACAACTTGTCTTCCCGGCGACCGGAGATGGTCACCGCGTAGCCGCTTTCGGCAAGCCGACGCGCTATCGCCAAACCGATACCACCGGAACCACCGGTTACCAATGCCGCTCTCTTCGCCACGCTCTCTCCGTTCCTCAGATGAACTCCGGATTGACATTTCGAAAATCGGCTGGAGACTATGGGAGATCGGTCCGTCGGGCGGTCGGTGACCGCGCCCGGGGCAGGTCTGGGTGCATCCCGCCGCCGGAACGGCAAGAATGGGGTACGCCAAAGTTTGGCGGCCAGAACGTGGGGGAAGGAGAGCTGTGAGCGAAGAGAAGTCAGACGCCGAACTGCTTGGAGCGTTCGCAAAGGAATCCAGGCAACGATGTGACGTGATCTCGGCCGGTCTCGACACGGGCACAACCGACTTCGAAACGTTGCGTCAGGAAGCCCATGCGCTTCATGGCACCGCGTCCACGCTCGGGCTCAGGAGGTTGGGGGAGTTGGCGGGATTGATGGAATCCGATCTCTCGGATGCCGCGGCCGCCGGCGAGATACGCCCGAACCGGGCGAGCCAGATATCGGATGCGGCCGAGGCGCTCGCGGCCGGGGTGGCCGCCGCCGCGGCCGGTGAAGAGGAGCCTCCGGACGTGGGACGGTCACTCTCACAGCTCTTCGCGCTCTAGGCGGTCGCCCGGTGTCCCGGGTCAAGTCAAGAACGTTTCCGGGCCGGTAGCTCAGTTGGTTAGAGCAGCGGACTCATAATCCGTCGGTCGTGGGTTCGAGTCCCACCCGGCCCACTCTCGGACCTTGGATAGATGATCAACGATGTTCATCGTGCCTGGATGTGAATGATTCATCGAGGTTGGTATTCATCGGGTATCTTGACTGTGTACATCCATCCAGGAGGTCTAAGTGTCAAGTATTGAAGATGCGATAAAGCAACTAGAAGAGTCAGCAGGGAAGCTGAAGCAACTTACCGTCGAGGAAAGCAG
>JBEBXB010000273.1:0-3159 GCA_040391885.1 Conexibacter woesei
ATTCGACCAGCCGCCCTTCCCGCATCACCGAGATGACGTCGGAGACCCGCATGACCTCTTCGAGCCGATGCGAAACGAACACCACCGCCGTCCCGCTGTCCCGCAGACTTTCGATCACCTTGAACAGCCGCTCGCTCTCCACCGCGTTCAGGGCGGAGGTCGGTTCGTCGAGGATGAGGATCTTAGACTCCTGGAGGAGCGCCCTCGCGATCTCGACCAACTGCCGTTCGTCGAGGAAGAGGTCGCCGACCAGAGACCCCGGCGACGCCTTGAGCCCGATTCTGTCCATCAACGGCTTGGCTCGTTTGATCATCTCGCGACGCCGGACCAAGCCCAACTTCGTCGTCTGATTGCCGAGGAACAGGTTGCTGAGCACATCCAGGTGCGGGTAAAGCGCCAACTCCTGGAAGACGATCGAGATCCCGGCTTGGTTGGCATCGTGGACCGACCCGAACGTCACCGGTTTGCCGTCCATCCGGATCTCGCCCTGATCCAGGCTGACGGCACCGGCCAGGATCTTCATCAGAGTCGACTTGCCGGCACCGTTTTCGCCCACCAGGGCGTGGACCTCGCCCCGCTTGAACTCGATGTCCGCGCCCCGAAGGGCGTGGACACCGCCATACCGCTTGGTCAGCCCCGACGCCGAACAGACGACGGGATTCGCTATCTGTTCGGCGTCGTGACCGGCCATAGGGTCAGCTCCCGGTGAAGTAGTCCGCGAGGGGGACCGCTTGAGCGGCGGGATCGGCGAACAGTTCGTCGACCTGCTTCTTGAAGTGATCCAACTGAGGCTGGACGTCTCCGTCAGCCAAGGCCTGCTCACGGACGAGCACGTCCGCGGCGTTCTCCTCCGTGACGGTTTCCACGCCCGTGTTCAACCAGCTCTGATGGGGAAGCGGCGCTTCGCCGGTCATCAGCTGGTCGAAGAGGATGCGGAACGCCACGTAACCGCGGTACCACGGCTGCTGCCCGATGGCGACATCGAGGTTACCCGCGGCGACCGACTTGATCAGCTCGGGGCCCTGACCGATTCCGGCGCTGATCCAATCCTGAGGACTCTGAGCCTGGATCCTCGCCATCGCCGGACCGCCGTACTCACAGAAGTCCGTGAACGCGAGTGCATCCGGGTACTTCTGGGCAATCTGCTGCCATGCCCGATAGCTCTTGTTGGGCTCCTGGGTCGTGTCGAGCGTGTCCGTGTAGGTCACGTTCGGAAGGAGCTTGGACATCTCCTCCTTGAAGCCATCGACCCGGACTTCCACCAGCTCGACGCCCGGCACGCAGGATCCGATGACGATCTCGCCTTCCGCATCGGGACCGGCGATATCGGCGACCGCCTTCGCCATTTCGGAGCCGAGCTCGACCGGATCGGGTCCGATGTGGGCCGCGATATCGAGATTCGCCGCGGGGGCGTCGTCGGTGTAGACGGGCACGCCATCTTCGGTCGCCTGCTTGATCACAGCGGTCCAGAGATCCGGAGGCAGAGGTTCCGCCATGATCCCGTCCGCTCCTGACGCGATCGAGTCACGGAAGGCCTGGATCTGGGCGTTGGCATCCGCCTGGGCCGGACCGACGTAGTCGATCTGGCCGCCGCCGCATTCCTTCGCCGCCTGGAGCCCGCCTTCGTATGTGGACTGCATGATGGGCAGCCTGGCGATCGCCACGTACGCCGTCTTGAAGTCGGCACACGAATCTCCGTTCGAGGCAGTCGCCTCGCCGGAATCGCCGGAGTCAGAATCGCCCCCGCATGCCGCGATGAATGAAGCTGACAGCAGTGCTGCGATCGTCACAAGAAGTGAACGTCGCAACCATTTCCCGATGTTCTTCACTTACTCTCCTCCTGTTTCGGTGTGCGCGTACACGCCACCGTTGTTTGTACGAATGGCAGGCCTTCCCAGCCTTCATCCGAGAGACGGTCACGACGGCCCATACCTGGCCTGTCTCGCCCTGACCAGGCGATCGATCGAGACCGCGACGATGATCATCGCGCCGGTGGCGAACACGCCCCAGCTGGCGGTGACACCGAAGAAGATGAGCCCCGACGAGATGACGCTGATCGCGAGGGCCCCGAGCGCCGCCCCGACGACCGACCCGGAACCACCGCTGAGCGCGGTACCTCCGATGATCGCGGCGGCAATGGCGAGGAGCTCGTATCCAGTGCCCACGGTGGGGTCCCCGGCCTGAAGCTCGCCAAGGGTGAGGGCGGCCGAGACCGCGCAGAGCAGCCCGACGAGAGAAAGGGTGATCAGCTTGTATCGACCGACGGAGATGCCGCTCAGCCGGGCGGCCTCCGGATTCGAGCCGATGGCTCGGACCACGTAGCCGTATCTGGTTCGGCCGTATACCAGGGCCAGGATCAGCGAAAGCGCGACGAACACATAGACCGAGGCCGGAATATCGAAGAGCTTCCCGCCGAAGATCGTGAAGAACGAGCTCTCTGCCGCTTCCGGGGGAACCCCGACGGCCTGACCTCCCGTGATCACCAGAGCGAGGCCCCGATACATCGACAGCGTTCCGAGCGTGATGATGATCGTGGCGATGCCCAGGCTGGTCGATAGGACGCCGTTGATGAATCCGAGGACGACCCCGACCGCGAGTCCTATCGCCACCGCGATCCAGGGATCCATGCCGCCCTCGATCAGGACGGCGATCGCGTTGAGGGCAACGGCGAAGAGGCTCCCGACGGAGCCCACTATCTCCCGCATCGACAGCAGGAAGACCATGCCGAGCGCGATGATTCCCGAGGACGCCGCTGCCGAGATGACGTTGGTGACCGACCGCTTGGCCAGGAAGTCAGGGTGGAAGGTGCCGATCACCGTCACGAGGACTGCGAGGGCGAGGACGACGCCGAGACTTTGCGCGTTGCCGATTCGGCCGAGGGCCCGCCGTATGGTGCCGGGGGATGCCACGGTGGCAGTTCCCGCTTCCATCAACCGACCTCTTGGGAGACGTCGGACATGAACTTGAAGTCGCCGCCGGTGACGTCGAACGTCCCCGCGGCGATGAACCCGCCATCCACCGTGATCGATGTCCCAGTGACGTACTTCGACATGTCGCCGGCCAGGTAGAGCGCCGCCTGGGCGATGTCGTCGGCGGTTCCCATCTTGCCCATCGGGATCGTCCGCGCCAGGTTCGCGATGAACTGCTCGTCTTCCCGGT
>JBEBXB010000274.1:0-3143 GCA_040391885.1 Conexibacter woesei
GCTCGGTGGGGCGGAGGAGGGCCTTGAGGAGGTTGGGCTCGACGATGGCGAGGCCACCCTTCTTCAGGCGGATGTTGGCGCCGGTGATTCGGGCCACTTCCTCCGAGAGGATCGGCTCGTGACCGACGATCAGGACCCGGCCGCGGCCGGCGGCGAGGTCGAGAGCACTGTAGTTGCCGTCGCCGATGGTGCCGACCATCTCGGGTTCGATCCCGAGGGCTTCGCAGGCGAGCTCGGCGGTCCGCCAGGCGCGGACGCGCGGAGAGGCGAGGCAGCTGTCGATATCGAGCTCCAGGCGGGCGATCGCGAGACCGGCGGCGCGGGCCTGCTGCTCGCCCTTCGGAGTGAGGCGCCGGGCTGCGTCGCCGTCGCCCTGGTCGGGTTCGGCATCGCCGTGTCGAAGCAGATGGATCATGTCGCGAGACTATCGACCGGCCTTCGACGGCGATCTCGCAACTTGCGGTAAACGGTCCGGAGATGACCCGGGTGGCGTCATGCAGGCTTGCCATCATGGGGGCCGTGAGTTCAGGCGCTTCAACATCCCCGCAGGTTGCTCATCTGCATGTTCACAGCGAGCACTCCGTGCTGGATGGCGCCTGCAACATCAAGGAGATGGCGGCCCGAGCCGCGGAGCTGGACATGCCGGCGCTCAGCCTCACCGACCACGGCGTCATGAACGGGTCGCTGGACATGTTCAAGGCCTGCAAGGCGGAGGGGATCAAGCCGATCCTGGGTATCGAGGCGTATTACGTCGACGATCGCCACAAGGTCAAGGAGATGTCGAAGTACGAGCGCAATCACCTGACCCTCCTGGCCGAGAGCGACATCGGCTTCCGCAACCTCGTCGAGCTCAGCTCCGAAGGTTTCCTCGAGGGCTACCACCGTGGCAAGGCCAACGTGGACATGGAGCTGTTGGAGCGTCACTCCGAAGGCGTGATCGTCCTCACCGGCTGTCTGCAGGCGAGGTTCGTGAAGCGGCTGGTCGAGGATCAGCCCGACGACGCCCGCGAGCATCTCGACGAGCTGATCCAGGTCTTCGGCCCGGAGCAGGTCTACATGGAGGTCCAGAAGAACGGGATCGCCGCCCAGGACAAGGCCAACGAGCAGATCGCCCGGATCGGTCGAGAGGTCGGGCGCCCGCTGGTCGCCACCGCGGACGTCCACTACCTCCGCCGGGAGGACTACGCCAACCACACGGCGCTGCTCTGCGTTCAGACCAAGTCCACGCTCGACGCGCCGAAGATGAGCTTCGACACGAACGAGTTCTACCTCAAGGACGCCGAGGAGATGACGGCCGCCTTCGCCGAATGGCCTGAAGCGGTGCCGATGACCTTGGAGATCGCCGAGCGTTGCGAAGTCGACATCCCGCTCGGCAAGATCCTGCTGCCCCAGTACCCGACCCCGGAAGGGGAGGACTCGGTCCAGATGCTCCGGCGGCTGGCCGAGGAGGGTCTGAAGAAGCGCTACGGGAATCCCGTTCCGGCCGAGGCCCGCGAGCGGATGGAGTTCGAGCTCGGCGTGATCCTGGAGATGGGTTTCCCGGACTACTTCCTGATCGTCTGGGACTTCGTCAATTACGCCAAGGAGAACGGCATCGCGGTCGGCCCGGGCCGCGGGTCCGCCGCGGGATCGATCGTGTCTTACTCACTTGGCATCACCGATATCGACCCGGTCGAGCACGACCTGTTCTTCGAGCGGTTCCTGAACCCGGGCCGCAAGTCGATGCCGGATATCGATATCGACTTCTCGGTCCGCGGCCGAGAACGGATGATCCAGTACGTGACCGGCAAGTACGGATCGGACTCCGTCGCCCAGATCATCACCTTCGGCAAGATGGCTCCCCGGGCCGCGGTCCGGGACGCCGCCCGAGTCCACGGATACGACTACGGCACCGGGGACCGGCTGGCCAAGGCCATCCCGGAACCGATCATGGGTCGCTCGCCCTCCTTCGAGGAGTGCCTCAAGGACGGCGAGGATCTGCGAAAGGTCTACGACTCCGATGCGGACGCGGCCAAGATCATCGACACCGCACGAGGGCTCGAGGGCAAGATCCGCAACACCTCGATCCACGCGGCGGCGGTGGTCATCTCTGGACGTCCCTTGAAGGAGATCGTCCCGCTCCAGCTAGTCGAGGACAAGTCCGCCGCTCCGGCCAAGGGCGAGAACGGCAAGCCTCTCAAGCAGTTCAAGACGGTGACCCAGTACTCGATGGGCCCGGTCGAGGAGATGGGCCTGTTGAAGATGGACTTCCTCGGCCTGCGAAACCTCGACGTGATCGACGACGCGATCGAGATCATCGCGCGTTCGCGGGGCGTCGAGATCGACATCGGCGAGATTCCGCTCGACGACGAGAAGACCTACCGGATGCTTGCCAGGGGCGATTCGACCGGCGTCTTCCAGTTCGAGTCGGAGGGGATGGGGGAGGCGATGCGTCTCGTCAACCCGACCGAGCTCGACGACCTCATCGCCCTGAACGCGCTCTACCGTCCCGGCGCCATGGCGGAGATACCGCGATACGCCAAGGGCAAGGCCGACCCGTCGACGGTCGAGTACGCCGACGAGCGGCTCAAGGACATCACGGAGGGGACGTACGGCTGCCTGGTCTACCAGGAACAGCTGATGGAGATCTCGAAGAAGCTGGCGGGCTTCTCGCCGGCCGAAGCGGACGATCTGCGCAAGGCGATCGGCAAGAAGAAGCGCGACCTGATGGCCAAGATGGAAGGCATGTTCATGGAGGGCACCGCCGCCTCCGGGACGGATCCGCGGGTCTCGCAGAGCCTCTGGGCCTCGATGACAGCCGCAGCCGACTACTCGTTCAACAAGGCGCACGCGGCCTGCTACGCGCTGATCGCGTACCGGACCGCCTACCTCAAGGCCAACTATCCGGCGGAGTACATGGCGGCCGTGATCTCCTCGGTGATGAACACCAAGGACAAGGTCCCGGGGTACATCTCGCGTTGCGCCGAGATGGGCATCAAGGTGATGCCGCCGGACGTAAACATCTCCGGCCACAGCTTCGTGGTCGACGGCACCAACGTCCTGTTCGGGCTGGACGCGGTCAAGAACGTCGGATACTCCGCGGTCGAGGCGATCATCCACGCCCGCGAGGAAAAGCCGTTCGAATCGATCTGGGACTTCTGCGA
>JBEBXB010000275.1:0-3128 GCA_040391885.1 Conexibacter woesei
GCATCCCGCATGGTCGATCGTGTCGGGGCGTGGAATCGGTTGCTCGACATGCACGATGCACCGCCGGCGGTGCATTGCGGATGGTGGCCGGGGCACCTGGTCCTGACGCTGGTCCTGTGCCGGACCGGACGCCAGATCTTTCGCCGGCCCGATCGCCGGGGCGATTGACCGTGCACAACAAGACGAATCGCCCCAGGGGTTGGCTTCGGGTTGGCTGGGGGTCGGGGTTCGGCGATCGCTGGGACGATTGACCCGGCACATCAAGGCAAATCGCCCCAGCGAAGGGGTTTGGGGTGGCGGGGGCGGTCTCGGGTTTGTTTGTCCGGATATCCTGCCCCTTCGATGAGAATCTTCTCCGGAATCCAGCCGACCGGCCGCAAGCACCTCGGCAACTACATCGGCGCGATCCGCCAGTACGTCGAGGGACAGGACCGCAGTGACCTCGCGATCTACTCGATCGTCGACTTGCACGCGATCACCGTCGCCTACGAGCCGGCGGCGCTCCGCGAGCATCTCTACGACACCACGGCGCTGCTGCTCGCCGCCGGGGTCGACCCGGACAGATGCGTGCTTTCGCGGCAGTCGGATGTGCCGGAGCACACCGAGCTCTGTTGGCTGCTCGGATCGGTCTGCGCCCACGGCGACCTCAACCGGATGCATCAGTTCAAAGAGAAGTCGGCCAACCAGAAGGACCTGGTCTCGGCGGGACTCTTCACCTATCCGCTCCTTCAGGCCGCGGACGTGCTCGTCTACCGGGCCGACGAGGTGCCGGTCGGCGAGGATCAGCGTCAGCACATCGAGTTGATGCGCGAGATCGCCCGCCGCTTCAACGAACGCTTCGGCGAGACCCTGGTCGTTCCCGAGCATCGCATCCCCGAGATCGGGGCCAAGGTGATGGACCTCCAAGAGCCCACCCGCAAGATGTCCACCTCGGTCGGCGGGGACAACAACCGCGTCTACGTGCTGGAGACGGAGAAGGAGACCCGCAAGAAGTTCGCGAGCGCCGTCACCGACTCAGGCCGTGAGGTCCGGCGGGGCGACGACAAGGAAGGCGTCTCCAACCTGATCGGGATCCTCGCGGTCGCTCGCGGCATAACCGAGGACGAGGTCGAGGCCGAGTTCGAAGGTGCCGGCTACGGGGACTTCAAGAAGGCGGTCGCGGAAGCGGTCGTCGAATTCCTGGCCCCGGTTCGCGCGGCCTATCCGGAGATCCGCAGCGACGAGGCCGAAATCGAACGGATCCTCGCCCGCGGCGCCGAAAAGGCACGTGAGCTTGCAGCGGAGACGCTCGCCGATGTCCAGCAGGCGATGGGAGTGGGGAGACCCCGCAAATAGCGGGTTTGTGGCCGGGTCACGACCGCCCGGCTCTTTACGCTGTTTTCCGTGGCTTCCAGACTGGATTTGGACCTGGATCTCGACCTCGATGTGTTCATCGGGCCGTTCGACCTCCTGCTCAGCATCGTCCTGCGGGAAGAGATCAGCCTGCTCGAGGTCGAGCTGGGGGAGATCGTCGCCAGCTACGTGACGGTGCTCGAGGAGAAGGGCGAGCTCGACCTCGAGGTTGCGACCGAGTTCCTGGTCTTGGTGGCCGCGCTCCTGGAGCTGAAGTCCCGGCTCATGCTGCCGGGGGTCGAGGAAGAGTTCGAAGAGGTCGAACCGGCCGCCGCGGTCGAGGAGCTGATCGCCCGCATGCTCGAATACCGCCGGTACCGGGACCTCGGCCGGGTCATGCGCGACCACTTCGAATCCCAGCGGGGATACATGTACCGGTCGGCGCCGCTGCCACCGGAGTTCCGGCGGATCGAAGTCGAGACGGCCGAACAGGTCTATGACCCCGATCAGCTCGCGGCCGCGCTCGGCGACCTGCTCGAACCACCGCCTCGCCCGGACCTCTCCCACATGCGGGCGACCGTCTCCTTCCGCCGCCGCCTTTCCGTCCTTCGCTCGGCGCTCTCGCGACGAGCCCGGTTCGATTTCGACGACGAATTCGGTGAGGAAGATCGGATGACCCAGGCGGTCACCATCTTCGCGCTGCTCGATCTGTACGCGAAGGGCGAGGCTGTCTGGGATCAGACCGAGGCCTGCGGGCCGATCACCGTCCGGCGAATGACGAACAGCCGGATGGCGGAGGCGAGCTGATGACGACCGGACCAGAGCGTCAGGGCGAGCCTGCCGGGGTGACTGATCCGGCCCAGCCGGAAGTCGGCGCGCTTGCCCGCACGATCGAGGCGCTCCTTTTCGTCTCTCCCCATCCTGTTCCGGAGATGGCGCTTGCGGAGGCCTGCGAAGTCGAGCTGGAACAGATCGAAGACGCCGTAGCCGAACTGGAGCAGGCTTTCGAGCCGGGCCGCCGCGGCCTCGTGCTTCGCCGGGTGGCGGGCGGACTGACCCTGGCCACCGACCCTTCCGCCGAAGCCGCGGCCCGCCGCCTGCTTTCGAAGCCCCGCACTCCGCCGCTGACCCAGGCCCAAGCCGAGACCCTTTCGATCGTCGCCTACCTGCAGCCGGTCGCACGGCCCGAGATCGCCCGCATCCGCGGTGTCTCGTCGGAGTCGGCGGTGACCAGTCTCGCCGAGCGCGGGCTGATCGAGGAAGCGGGCCGGTCCCGTTTCGGGGCGACGATCTATCGAACATCCCCGCTCTTCGAGAAGGTCTTCGGCCTCGACGGCCTCGACGCTCTGCCCGATCCGTCCCGCTTCGATCCGACCCCGGAGGACGAGCGGGAGATCCGCGAGCGTCTGCTCTCCGCGGGCGAACAGCGCGCCGACCAGTAGACGGCCGACCAGTAGACGGAGTGGTGCGGGGACGGTCCGTCGCAGGGGCGCAGGGGCGGTCCGTGCGGCCGCTCCCGTAGATTCCGGGCATGCGCCTTGCCAAGTACCTCGCTCATTCCGGTGTCGCCTCTCGTCGCAAGGCAGAGGTGATCATCGGTGCGGGCCGGGTGCGGGTCGACGGCCGGGTGGTCACCGATCCGGCGACCGGGGTGGAGATCGGCGATGACATCCGGGTCGACGGCCACGCGGTCGTGCCCGAAGGCCGCGAGGTCTGGATAGTGAACAAGCCCCTCGACGTGATCTCGACCGCCGACGAACCCGGCAAGCGGATCGCCGTCGTCGACCTGGTCGACA
>JBEBXB010000276.1:0-3099 GCA_040391885.1 Conexibacter woesei
CTCCAGCAGCTGCTCGACGACTTCGCCAACCTGCTCGGCCCCTGGACCTACCTGGTCATAGCGGTGCTGACCTTCCTCGAAACGGGGGCCTTCGTCGGTCTCGTGGTCCCCGGGGAAACCGCGCTGCTGGTCGCCGGAGCGGTCGCCGGCCAGGGCGTGATCAACATCTACCTGCTGATCGGGATCGCCTGGATCTGTGCCTTCCTCGGTGATTCGACGAGTTTCTGGCTCGGTCACAAGCTCGGTCGGGAGTTCATCCTCAGACACGGAAGCCGGGTCGGGATCACCCCCGAACGGTATGCCCAGGTCGAGGAATACTTCGCGAAGCACGGCGGCAAGACCGTCCTGATCGGCCGGTTCATCGGGCTGGTACGGGCGCTGGCGCCGTTCGTCGCCGGAAGCTCCGGGATGCGGTACCGGGCCTTCGCCCCGTACTCGATCCTCGGTGGGGGGCTGCAGGTCTCGATCCACATCCTCGCCGGCTACCTGTTCGCCCGTTCGATCGACGCGGCGGCCGAATACGTCGGCCTGGTGGCCGTGATCGTCGGAACCGTGATCGTCGTCGTGGTCGGCTTCATCGCGATCCGGCGGTGGCTGCGGGTGCCGGGCAACCGGGACCGGCTGAGTACCGGGCTCGCGACCAACGCGGTGTCGGGACCGGTCGTCCGTTCCCTGAAGCGGTTCGAACCGCAGTACCGGTTCATGCGGGGGCGGTTCACCCCGGGAGGGACCTTCGGGCTGGAGGTGACGACTCTGTGCGCGATCCTCGCCGTCTCATCCTTCATCGTCATCGCCTTCACCGAGATCCTCCTGAGCAACGGGGGGCCGACCCCGGGGGATCTGCGGGCGATCGATCTGGTCGATCTGATCCGCGCCGGCTGGCTTGACGACGTCGCCAAGGTGGTGACCGACCTCGGCTCCGGAGCGGTCCTGATGCCGCTGGTGGCGGTGACCGCGACCGTGCTGTTGGTGGGGAAACGGTGGACCGAGGCGGCGGTGCTGCTGCTCTCCGCGGTGACCATCGTGACGGGCGTCGACTGGCTCAAGGACCTGGTCGAGAGGCCCCGTCCGGAAGGTGGGATGACCGCCCACTCGAGCTGGTCGTTTCCCAGTGGTCATGCGGCATACTCGGTCTTCTACGTCTGGCTCGCCGTCACTGTCGCGGTGCGTCTCAGACCGAACATGGCCCGCAAGGCGGCCCTTGTCTCGGCCGGGATCGCAGTTGCCGCGGTGATCGGGCTGAGCCGGATCTACCTCAACGTCCACTACCTCAGCGACGTCACCGCCGGCTGGGCTTTCGCCGCCTTCTGGTTCGCCTTCTTTGCGGTCGCAGCCCTTTTAATCACCCAGTTGCGCAAAAATTGAGTCGATCGTGATCTCCGTCTCGACCAACATCTGGTATTTCGGTGCCGCCGGGCTGGTCAGCCTTGCCGCTTTCGTCGGCCTGATCCTGGTCCCGGCGTTCAGCGCCTACGGCCGCTGGTCGGAACGAGTGGCGGCCGGATTCCTGTCGCTGATCGTCTTCGGCAGCCTCGTCACGATCGGGGTGCTCGCCGGTCTGGCCTGGGTATTGATCTCTCACGACATCACCGGCATCTTCCCCTGGTCCGGAACTTGAGTCCGGGGGCCAGGAGCAAGGCGTCGGAGCCGGCGCGACTGGCCACCCCCGTACTGGCGGGCCGGGGACTGCCGGGCCTTGCCCGGGCCGCGGCCGACGTGCTCGGGGTCCCGATCGCCTTCTGTGACCGTTCCGGGATCGTCCTCGCCGCCGGCGGAGCGACCCGCGACCAGGAGGCCCGCCTCGCCGAGTCGGGGAAAGGGGTGGAGCGACTGGACCTCTCCCTGGGCGACGATACCGTCGGGCAGGCGAGGTACATAGGGGACGGGATCGACACCGACCTGCTCGAGGTCACCGCCGCCCTTGCGGCCTTGGAGATCGAGCGGGCTCGCTCCGACGAATGGGGCAGCGAGGCCGCGGTTTCCGAGTTCGTCAGCGACGTGCTGTCCGGAGAACTGACCGACGGGGAGGAGGTCGCCACCCGTTCGGCCGAGGTCGGCTGCGATCTCTCCCGGGGCGGTGGAGTGCTCATGGTCCGCGCCCATGCCGGCTCGGCGCAGGAGGGCGACTGGCATTCACGGGTCCTCGACATGGCGGTCCGAAACGTCCGGGCGATCGCTCCGGGCTCGGTCGCCGGCACGGGCGAGCCCGAAGACGGCGCCCTGGTGGCGATCCTGGTCCCTGCGACCGACGAAGATCGTCTGCTCAAGGTCGAGGAGGCCCTCGATCGCGACCTGCCGCGATCGCTTCCCGGCCTTAGCGTGACCATCTCCCGATCCCGTCCGGCCACCGAGCCTGGAGAGATCGAGCGAGCGGTCCGTGAGGCCCGGCTGGCACTCAACGTCGGAGAGGCCGAGGAGCGCTCACCGATCGCCTTCGAGGACACCGGGGCCTACCGTCTGCTGCTCGGCACCGGCCGGGACGAACTGCTCAGCTTCTACTCCGAGACGGTCGAGCCGCTCGTCAACTACGACGAGCAGTACGAGACCGACCTGGTCGCCACGGTCGAGGCCTACCTAGACAGCGACGCGAACGTGCCGGCCACCGCCAAGCAGATGTTCACCCACCGTCACACGATTCGGTACCGGCTCGAGCGTGTCCGGGACCTGAGTGGCCACGACGCCACGGCCACCGAAGGCCGGGAACGTCTCGGGCTCGGCATCAAGGCGATGCGGGTGCTCGGCATCCCCTCCCCCCGCGGCCGGCACCGGGAACCGAAGCCCACAAAGTAAAAGGACCCGGCCGAAGCCGGGTCCTTTCGCATGCTTCCGTGGCGGGAAGGTCTACTTGACCTTGCCCACCCGCTTGACAGTCAGCGAACGGCTGCTGCTCGAGCCGCCGGCGTTGATCGTGATCTTGGTCGCGAGCTTCTTCCTGCCCTTGACCTTCTTGACCCTGACCTTGCCGCGCTTGCGGACCTTCCGCTTCTTGTCCTTGAACAGCTTGCGGGCCTTGGCGGTCAGCTTGAAGGTGAAGACCTTCGTGCCGGCCGACGGGACCTTGATGCCGCTGCCCTTGGCGACCACGGCGGTCTTGATCGG
>JBEBXB010000277.1:0-3073 GCA_040391885.1 Conexibacter woesei
GACGAGCCAGGCCACGACCTCAACTATGTCGGGCGGGCCGGTCTGCTTTCGATCACCGGCACGAAGTCGCGCCCCGTGGTGCCGGGGATGCAGGTCGGGGATGTCGGAGGCGGCAGCCTCACCGCTCTCGTCGGGATAATGGCGGCCTTGCTGAAATCCCGGGAGACCGGGGTGGGTGACTATGTGGACGTCGCGATGACCGACGGTGCCTTCTCTTGGCTGGCGACACAGCTCGGCCTCCACTTCGCGACCGGAAACGTCCCTTCCCCGGAAACGGGTCTTCTCAACGGAGCTTTCCCCTGCTACAACGTGTACGAGTGCTCGGACGGGAAATGGCTGACCGTGGGCGCGATCGAGGAGAAGTTCTTTCTGGAGGTATGCGACGTGGTCGGCCGACCTGACCTTTCCGGCACCCGCATGGATCCCGAAGCGGTGGAAAGCTGGCGGGAGGTCTTCCTGGTCCATCCCCGCGAGGCATGGCTGACCCGGTTCGGGGGGCGCGACGGCTGCGTGGGCCCGGTGAACGACTTCGCGGAGGCGATCGCCGACCCGCAGCTCAACCACCGATCGATGGTAACCACCCAGCGGGACCCGCAGGGAGAGGAGCATCCGCAGCTGGCGTCTCCGTTCCGGCTGAGCAACCATCCGGCGGCGCTACGTTCGCCGGCGCCGCTGCCGGGGGCGGACACCGAGGCTTACCTGCTTGAAATCGGCCTTACGCCCGACGAACTCGCGGAGCTCGGGCGCGATGGTGTCATCGGCGGGCCGGCCGGCTGAAGCGCGGACCGGCCGGCCGCAGGCCGGAGGGTCTGATCAACCCTCGAAGTCTTCGACTCCGTAGTCCTCGATGGTCTCGTGTGAGTGGCTCTCGAGATAGTCGAGATGCACCCGGACGGCCTCACCGGCGGCCTCGGAATCCTGGTTCTCTATCGCCTTGAAGACCTTGAGATTTTGCTTTACGGTCTCCTTGCCGACCTCGGGGGACAGCTCGAGAAAGCGCACCGGGTTGCTGGCCATGTGGAGCGCGGTGACGAAGGCGACGAGGACGCGGTTGTCGGATGCTTCCGCGATGCTCCGGTGGAACGCGATGTCGTAACCGGGGATCTCCGGATCCTTCCAGTCGGCGGTGCGCTGGTTCTCGAGGATCTCTCTCATCTGTTCGATGTCCTGATCCGTCCGGTTCTGCGCGGCGAGCTGGGCGGAGGGGACCTCGAGCATCTTGCGGACCGCCGAGACCTCCCGCATGTCGATGGTGCCGAGGCGGAGGATGTTGTGCATCGATTCGCGCAGTGTCTCGCCCAAGGCTTCGTGGTTGACGCTGCGCACGAAGCTCCCGCCGGTGGCGCCCGGAATCTTGGTGATCAGCCCGAGCGACGCTAGCGAGCGAAGCGCCTCCCGTATCGTGGCGCGACTGACCGAGAGTTGCTCGGAGAGCTCAGCCTCGCTGGGCAGCTTCGACCCCTGAGGGAACTGGCCCGCGAAGATCGCCTGCTTGATCTGTCGTTCGACTTGCTCCCTGGGTCTCAGGACTCGTTCTGGTGTGAAGACCCCTGCATCTTCCGCAGGTTCTCGCGATGCCATTAAAACTCCTCACTCGCGAGTGTCTGTCTCGCGAAAAGTGTGGGTTGACTTCTGGAATAAAATCAAAATGAATGATACCCGCAAGGCGTGCGACTATCTGAACATATCGGACTCGGGTGCGGCCGGCGAAACGAGAAGTCTTTACCTCTACCGTGATCGGTTGGTCGGACGGATGAATGACGCAGGTACGACCGAGATTCGGGATCCGTTTCCCGGCAGCCGACAGGACTTGATCTGTCAGAAACAAGAGCGATAGATCTAAAAAAGACGATGATAGTTATGTTAGACTTTTACCGTAATTGGTGGATGGGAAGACGAATTCAGCGTTCGCCTGCCTGCGTCCGAGTCAAAAAGACACGCTAGGAGCGAAAAGTTGCCCGAATATCAGGACCTGAACTTCACGGTGGACGAAGGTGTCGCAACGATCGAGATCAACCGTCCCGACAACGGCAACATGCTTCGCCGCCAGACGACTCTCGAGCTGGCCGACGCATTGCGGAGCATCCGGGATGACGCTTCGATCCGGGTCGGCATCCTGACGGGAGCCGGCGATCGGTTCTTCTGCATTGGCGGCGAACACGAGGAAGTGGAGGGCTTCGATCACTCAGCCGTCCTCCCGGTGGTCGACGTCTACGAACTCATCGACACAATCACGAAACCCGTGATCGCTGCGGTGAACGGCTTCGCGGTCGGGGGCGGCAATGTTCTCCAGTTGGTCTGCGACCTTGCGGTCGCTTCCGAGAACGCGGTATTCCGCCAGGTCGGGCCGAGCGTCGGGAGCTTCGACGCCGGATACGGTACCTGGATCCTCGAGCAGCTCGTCGGTCGGCGCAAGGCCAAAGAGATCTGGTACCTGAACCACAAGTACAGCGCGGCCGAGGCGCTCGAGATGGGTCTGGTCAACGAGGTGGTGCCCGCCGATCAGGTCCTGCCGCGCGCACGGGCGATGGCGGCCGAGCTCGTCGATCGCGGGCCCGGCGCGATCGCCTCCCTCAAGATCGCGTTCTCCGCCCGCCACCACGGTGTCGCCGGTCAGTCGCGGCTGGCTCACGACCTGCTGTTGACCCACTATCTCCGGACTGAGGAATCGCATGAGCTGGGAGCGTCCTTCCGGGAGCGGCGCGATCCGGACCGGGAGCGATTCAACAAATGACCCTCGTCGAGGCTCCCCTTACCGATGAGCAGTCGATCTTCATCGAAGCAATCGATCAACTTTCGTCCCGGCACGTCCAGCCGTCGGCTGAAGAAGTCGATCGCTCCGGAGAGGTCGGCGCCGCGATCCGCGAACTGTTGCTCGCCAACGAGCTTCACCACATCGACGGGCCCGAAGCCGAAGGCGGCAGCGGCGGGGATCTTGCCACCGCCCTCATGATGCAGGCGACGCTCTCGCGGGCCTCGGGGGCGGTCGGGCTCTCGATCGCCGCGAGCCACGTCTTTGCGGCCGCCTGCCGGCATTCCGAGGAAGACTCGATGGAACGCCTGAACGGCATCG
>JBEBXB010000278.1:0-3061 GCA_040391885.1 Conexibacter woesei
GCTCGGGAGTGGTCCGAACGGTCACTATCGCGTCAGGGTCAGCATCGTGCTCCTTCAGAACAGCCTAATCCGGCGTAGCGCAGTCGTCCAGGGAAAACTCCCGCTCGCGACATGGACGCATCCGTCGCCAAGCGCGTCGAACCGGGCCGTTACGGGTAGGTCAGTTCAGGATGAGTTCCGACTTTCCGATGGACGCGACCCCGTTCCTGCCGGTTCGGGCCACCACGATTCGGGGCCTCGCGAGGGTCGTGGATCACTGCCACGGCTGCCCGCTGTCGGCGCTCGAAAATCACGCCGTCTTCGGTGAAGGCAGCCAGGACGCCCGGCTGGTTCTGATCGGCGAGCAGCCCGGGGACCGTGAGGACCGGGAGGGCAGGCCGTTCGTAGGGCCGGCCGGACGTGAGCTCGACCGGGTGCTCGAAGCCGCCGGCATCGATCGCGGCCAGACATACGTCACCAACGCGGTCAAGCGGTTCAAGTTCGAGGAGAGAGGAAAGCGTCGCTTGCACGACAAGCCGAACCGAAACGAGGTCAAGGCCTGCCGGCCGTGGCTCGACCGCGAACTCGATCTGATCCGGCCCGAAGCGGTGGTGGCCTTGGGCGCCACCGCCGCCCAGAGCCTCTTCGGCACCGCCTTTCGGGTCACGAAGATGCACGGCGATCTGATCGACTCACCCTTGGCACCGATCGCGATGGCGACGATCCATCCGTCGGCGATCTTGCGCAGCCGCGGGCCCGACGACCGGGAGGCGAACCGGGAACTGATGATCTCGGACCTGTCGAGACTCGCCGGAATGTTGGCGGGCCGGTAACGGTCGGCCGCCAACCGGCCCGAACCCCGGCTCGGCTCCTCATGCGCCTTATGTTCGCGGCTCAGGCGTTCTCGTTCGCGACGACCCCCGTCGGCTCGTCGGAAAGTCCCGCCTTCTCACGGAGCTTGCGCGCGATCTCGGCGATCTCTTCGGGTGCGTAGTCGGGTGCGAACACGCCTTCCTGAGGCGGAAGGTCGAAAGCGGGCACTCCGTCGGGCGCATTCTTCTCCGCGATTTGAAGTTCCTCTCCGGTTTCCGGGTGTGGTCCGTTGAACACGGCCGCCAGCTCCAGATAGTCGTTCGGCGAGAAGCGATAGAGCTTGAGGTGCTCGCCACGCTCGATGTGGGGCAGGCATTCGGGGATCTTGTCGGTCGGGATCCTGGGAGCGGGGAAGAGGTTCATCAGGTTCGCGCCGGTGAGGTTCTCGACGGCTCTGGCGTATGCGACTTGGTGGACGCCTCCGCGCACCAGCAGATAGCCGGTCAACGCCCGAGCGGCGGGGTGATCCACCATCTCGTAGACCTTCAGCTTCCCGTTGCGCGCTCCCGTCTCCAGGAAGAAGTTGTGAGTGAGGTCTTCGATCAGGTCACCGGTCGATGTCACGTAGTCGCCGTTCCACGGCTTTCCGTTCGAGTCCTGAACGAGTGTTCCGGCACCACCCGCGACGAAATGCTGAGGATTGAGCACTTCCTTCGGGTCGGGCAGATCACCGGCCTCGGCCGATCCGGTCAGCATCGTGTTGATAGCCGTCGAGACGAGTTCGATGTGGCCGAACTCTTCGGCGGCGATGCTGGAGACCAGGTCGAAGAACGGTCGCGCACCTTGGCGGGCACGGAAGTTGAACGACTGATAGGTGTAGTTCATGAAGGTCGACATCTCGCCGTACTTGCCGCCCAGGAGCTCCTGAACTACGCCTGCGCCGGCCGGGTCCGGGGTGGAGGGCGGCGGTATTTCGGTCAGCAGGCGATCAATTCGCATGATCATCGGGAGAACCTCCGATTCGATGATTGTTGAGGCCAGGGGCCTGCCTCTACCCGTTTTCAGACGACGCGAACCAGGGCCGATGTTCCCGGTCGCCGAACCGGAGGGTTTGTGACTTGAGCGCCCGGGTAATCGGGCATCACACAGTCAGCAACTGAGGAGCGTCACCGATGATCAGGAAATGCGCGGTTCTCTCATGAATGACGAACCGACGGGATCGCAGAGGGGCGCCAGGGCAGAAGATCGATCGCTGCCCGACCTGATGCGCCAGTTGACCGAGCAGTCGACCGAGCTCGCCCGGAAGGAAGTGGAACTGGCGAAGGCCGAGCTCGAGGTCAAAGCTCGGCGGGTCGGCATCGGCGTGGGAGCGTTCGGCGGGGCCGGGATCGTGCTCATGCTCGCGCTCGGTGCGTTGACCGCCACTTTCGTACTGGCGCTCGCCACCGCCGTGGCCGGTTGGCTCGCGGCGCTGATCGTGACCGTCGTCTACCTGGCAGTCGCGGCCGTGATGGCTCTGGTCGGGCGGAGGAAGGTCGAGGCCGCGACTCCACCGCTGCCGGAGAAGGCGATCCAGAGCACGGGTCGCGACATCGAAGAAATCAAGGAAAGTGCGAGAGAGGGTGCTGAACGATGAGCCCGGAAGAAGACAAGACCCCCGATGACAAGACCCCGGCCGAGATCGAAGCTGAGATCGAAGCCACGCGCGAGCAGCTCGGCGATTCGGTCGCCGAGATCGCGGACCGCGCCAACCTGAAGAAACAGGCGGGCAAGAAGGCCGGCGACATGAAGGATCAGGCTTCTGCCAAGGCGGAGGAGCTGAAGCAGGTGGCGACGTCGAAACTCGACGAAGTCAAACGAAAGGCAGCCTCGGCCGACTCGGATCGCTACGGGGGCAGCGGGGGGGACATAGGCGGCGGCCCGACCGGAGACGTACGTCAGTCCCCGGAGATCGTGGGGGGCCGGGAGCGGTTCCTGGTGATCGCCGCCGCGTTCGTCGCCGGCCTCGCCCTGGGTCGAATCATGTACCGGTAGACAGCGGCCCCTTCCCCGCGGCATCGAGCTCCGGCCACGGCGAGATGGAGTTCGCCTTGAACGGGGTTCCCCGTGATCCCCGGCATCTAGGCCGGCCGCAAAGGTCAGATGCGGTCCTTCGCCTCTTCCAGGCCTTCCGCCTCCGCGCAGTGGGCGCAGCAGAAGATCGCGTCAGAGGATTCGACTCCGTGCCCGATTATCCGGCAGCCGCAGTGTGCGCATTGGGGAGCCAGGG
>JBEBXB010000279.1:0-3037 GCA_040391885.1 Conexibacter woesei
CCCGGACTTCTCGTTCAGCTCCGCGAGCTCCGCTTCGAGCGTGTCGAGTCGGCCGCGGGAGGCTTCGTCCGTCTCCGCCTTGAGGGCCTCGCGTTCGATCTCGAGCTGCTGGATCCGTCGCTCGACCTCGTCGATCTCGGTCGGCATCGAATCGATCTCGATCTTGAGCCGGGAGGCCGATTCGTCGATCAGGTCGATCGCCTTGTCCGGAAGGAACCGGTCGGCGATGTAGCGCTCGGAGAGGGTGGCGGCGGCGATGATCGCCGAGTCGGCGATCCGCACGCCGTGGTGCACCTCGTACCGCTCCTTGAGGCCACGCAGGATCGCGATCGTGTCGGGGACGTCGGGCTCGCCGACGAGCACCGGCTGGAAGCGACGTTCGAGGGCCGCGTCCTTCTCGATGTGCTTCCGGTATTCGTCGAGGGTGGTCGCACCGACGGCGCGCAGCTCACCCCGGGCCAGCATCGGCTTCAGCAGGTTGGCGGCGTCGACCGCGCCCTCGGCTGCGCCGGCGCCGACGATCGTGTGGAGCTCGTCGAGGAAGAGGACGATCTGCCCTTCCGCCGCCTGGACCTCGGAGAGCACGGCCTTCAACCGCTCTTCGAACTCGCCGCGGTACTTGGAGCCGGCCAGCAGGGCACCGATGTCGAGCGCGATCACGCGACGGTCGCGCAGGCTCTCTGGCACGTCGCCGGAGACGATCCGCTGGGCGAGGCCCTCCACGATCGCGGTCTTGCCGACGCCGGGCTCACCGATCAGCACCGGGTTGTTCTTGGTCCGGCGGGAGAGCACCTGGATCACCCGGCGGACTTCCTCGTCACGGCCGATGACCGGGTCGAGCTTGCCGCTGG
The DNA here is from genome assembly GCA_040391885.1 of Conexibacter woesei. GTDB lineage: Bacteria > Actinomycetota > Thermoleophilia > Solirubrobacterales > 70-9 > 67-14. The sequence goes on from JBEBXB010000279.1 coordinate 852, forward strand.
CGGCGTCTTCGGTGAGGTCACGGCCGAACTTCTCGAGCGCCTGCATCTGGTCTTCGGGATTGGGCGAGTCGACGCGGTGCGGTCCCCGGACCTCGGCGATCGCCTTCGCCAGCGAGTCCCGGTCGGGAAGGATCTCGCCGAGATTGCCCGGGGAGTCGGCGATCGCGAGCAGCATGTGCTCGGTCGAGATGTACTCGTCGCCGAGCCCGGCCATCTCCCCTTCGGCCCGGCGCAGGACCTCGGCCAGGGCGGAGGACGGCCGTGGGTCTGCCTGGCCGCCTTCGCCGAGCCGGGGCAGGTCCGACATGGCCGCGCGGGCCCGGCTGCGGATGGCGGTCAGGTCGGCGCCGAGCTTGCCGAGGACGGCAGGCACCAGGCCTTCGTCCTGCTCGAGCAGGGCCACCAACAGGTGGGCGGGGGACACTTCCGGATTGCGGGCAGCGGCGGCGAGACGCTGGGCGTCGGCCACTGCCTCCTGGGACTTCACGGTGAATCGGTCTGGCTGCATTTCTCAGTTCTCCTTGCGTCCTGCTGGAACCGGTGCCTGGCCGGCTCTCAGCGCTGCTGTTTCCGCGTGTCTTCTGTCGAACGCCGGATCGGCATGCGGACCGGGGTCGCGGCGGGTGGGTCGTAGGCCCCGTAGGGGACGATCTCGGTGTTCAGTCGGTCGTGAACACGTTCCATCTCCTTGTCGAGCCGCTGTTCGAGCTCACGGGTGCGGGCCCGCATCTGCCCCAGCTCCTTCCGCATCGTCTCGACCCGGGCCTCCATCTCGAGCACAGTCTCGACCCCGGCCAGATTGAGGCCCTCCTCGCTGGTCATCTGCTGGATCCGCCGCAGCCGCTCGACGTCTCTCTGCGAGTAGAGACGGGTGTTCTTGGGTGATCGCTTCGGTTGGATCAGGCCCTTCGATTCGTAGATCCGCAGGGTCTGCGGATGCATGTCGGCGAGCTCCGCGGCAACCGAGATCATGAAGACGCCGCGATCCTCGTCGACGGTCACCTCGACCCGGCTACGCCCGGTACGCCGCCGGCCGGTCATTTGGTGTCCTTCCCGGCCTTGTCGTCACCGGCGGTCTGGCGCCGGCGGGCGCCGCGAAGCAGCTCGGCCCGGGGGTCGAATCCGTTCAGCGTCTCGGCCAGCTGGTCGACTGCCCGGCGCTGTTCGTCGTTGAGCTCCTTCGGGATCACGATGTTCAGCCGGTACCGGATGTCGCCCTTGGTCGGGGAGCCGGCCCGGGGCGGGCCCTCGCCGCGAAGACGCTGGACGGAGCCCTGCTGAGTCCCGGCCTGGACGCGGATCCTCTTCGTCCCGGACAGGGTCGGGACCTCGACGGTGCCGCCCCTCAGGGCTTCGGTCACGGAGATCGGCACCTCGACCTCGAGGTTGCCGTCGTCGAGCCGCTTGAAGATCGGCGACGGGGCGACCTGGATCGTCACGAAGAGGTCGCCCGAGGCGGCGCCCATCGCCCCGGCTTCGCCCTTGCCGGCGACCCGGATGCGGGTGCCGTCCTTCACCCCGGCGGGGATGTTCACCTTGTATCGCTTGGTCTGGTGGGTCAGGCCCCGGCCGCCACAGGTGTGGCAGGGGGTCGGGATGATCTGCCCGGTACCGCCGCACTGCGGGCACGGCTGGCTGATCGAGAAGAATCCCTGGCCCTGGGCGTCGATGCCGCTGCCGTTGCAGTGCGGGCAGGTCTCCGGGCTGGTCCCGGGCTCGGCGCCGCTGCCGTGGCAGGTCGGGCAGTGCTCGTCCTTGGGAACGGTGACCGTGATCTGGGTGCCGGCCATCGCTTCGTCGAAGGAGATCCGGACGTCCGTCTCGAGATCCCGTCCCCGCGGGGCGCCGGCCTGGCCGCCGCTCCGGTTGAAGATCGAAGAGAAGATGTCCCCGATGTCCCCGGTGAAGCGTCCTCCCTGGGCGCCCTGCCCCGGGAAGGGGCCGGGGCCACCCGGGCCGCCGAAGCCACCGAACATGCCGCCGCTGTCGTACTGCTTGCGCTTCTCGGGATCGGACAGGGTGTCGTAGGCCTGCTGGACCTCCTTGAAGCGTTCCTCCGCCTTGGCGTCGTCGGGGTTGCGATCAGGGTGGTACTGGCGCACCAGCTTGCGGTGCGCCTTCTTGATTTCTTCCTGGGATGCCTTCTTCGACACGCCCAGTGCTTCGTAAAAGTCCTTGGCCATTTC
>JBEBXB010000280.1:0-3026 GCA_040391885.1 Conexibacter woesei
TCACGACGTCGAGGATGATCATCAGAAATGCCCAGAGGGGCGCCGCCGGGAACCAGACGACCTGCAGGACTGCGTTGACCGCGATTAGGAGTATCGCGATCGCCCGGGCAGCTTCATTGCCGGCGAGCAGACCGAGCCCGGTGAGGACGATCACCACTCCGAGGAGGAAATGAACCCATCCCCAAGCGGTGATGCTCAGGATCAGGGCGCCGTGTCCCCCGACGACGATGACCTCATCATTCAGGATCGCCGCCAACCCCCAGAACATGTCCAGGCTGCCGATGATCACCATCACGATCCCGGCAAACGCGACCCAGGCGGAGCCCTTGCCCCCGACAGTTCGCCTTGAACCAGCTTCCATTGGAATCTCCTTCCTAATGGCGTGCGGCTCGCTTCCTAGTTCTGGAGCCGCCAGCTCCATAGCTGCTGCCATTCCCACCTTAGCCCCGCCTTGGTCTATGTCAAGTCGTGACGTTGCGGTTCATCCACTGGTAGGCGAAGGCGGCGGCTAGAAGGGTGAGGCCGACCAGGATGAAGGAGATGGTGCGTCCGGCCGTGCTCAGTGAGGCGAGGTCGTAGATCGTGATCTTCAGGAGGGCCAGGATCAGCAGGATGAGACCGGCCTTCCGCCAGTTGAGACGCTGCCGGACAAGGCCGGCGACGATCAAGGCGAGCCCGCAGATCGCCCACAGCGAGGAGACGATCACCTGCCCCTGGGCCCGGCCGGGCAGTCCGCCTTCGGATCCCGCCTGGCCCTGGAACCCGTCGATGATCAGCGCGGAGACGATGTATAGACAGACCGCGAGCCCTGTCCAGAGCGCGGGTTGCCGCCACTGCTCCGGGCCCCGTCGCCAGACCACCGCGGCGAGGGCACCGAAGGCGACCATCGCCGCGGCCGCCTCGCGAGCCACCGGCACCCCGTCGATCAGGGCGTCGGGCGGGACCGAGGTGAGCAAGGCGAAGACGATCGCGACCGAAGTGAGGAAAAGCAGCGTGAACCGAGCCCAGGGCGCGTGGCTGACGAGCATCGGGACCGCGGCCGCGACCAGCAACGGAAGGAGGTTGGCGACGCTTTTCGGGTCGAAGACGGCACCGACGGTGAGCATCCCCAGGTAGGCGGCAACCAGCGCGACGAGGCTGCGGGCGAGATCGCGCATCGTCCCGTCTAGCTTCATGGCCGCCAGCGTCAGGGGAACAAGGAGCGGCGCCGTGGCCCCGACATCCCTGAGCAGCTCATGCGACCCGGAGAAGAGCAAGCTGGGCGGGGCTTCGACAAGGCTCGCCGATGCTGCCAAGGTGAATGCGGCGAATCCGACCCATCGCTGCCAACGGTCCCGGCCGAATGCCAGGAGGCAGGCTGACTGGAGCGACCAGGCCAAGGTCAGGAGAGGCCCCGATTCGAAGAGGAAACCGAGGGCGAAGGCCAGCGAGGCGGAGCCCAGGGCGAAGGCTGTGGTGGCCAGAGTCCGGCAGTCAGACCGCAGCGACGCCGCCCAGATTCCGGTGCTGAGCAGGGCCGCGAACCCGAACCAGGCCGCGTTCCAGGCGTCCGGGTCAGTGGGCTCGCTGCCGACGATCAGGAACATCCCGAACGTTGCCGCCACGGCTGCGAAGATCCCGTAGATGACCGAGCTGACCTGCTCGGTCGCCCGGTTTCGCAAGATCGAATGTCCGGTGGCGCCCGCGGCGCAGAGCAGAAGCGTGCCCGCGGCCAAGGCGAAGGCCGGCCAGGTACCGGCGCCGTCGGCTTCGATCACGCAGGCCAGCATCGATATGAGAAAGAGCGCGGCGCCGAGCGTGAACGTCGACGGCCACGGACGGAGGATCGCCGTCGCTGCCGTGATCGCAAAGACCGGGATCAGGAATACGAGCAGACCGGTGTCGTAGGCAGTGCCGATCAGCAGTGGCGAAAGGAGCGCCGTGCCGAGGATCGCGGCGGCTACCGGCTCGGTTCGCCAACGCAGCCCGGCTATCGCACCGAGCGTTCCGATCGTCGCGGCAAGCACCAGGGCGACCGCGGGGTCGAGCAACCCATACAGACGGGTCGCGGCGGCCAGAGACAGGAACAGCCCGGCGGCACCGGTGACCGTGAGAGCCCGGGCCGGCGAACCGGGCCTGAACCGTTCCTGCAGAACCACGCCGACACCGGCGAGAACGAACGAGAAGACCGTCGCGCCGATGACCCGGAGTGATTCGCTGATCCAGCCGTTCGAGATCCCGTAGGACACGAGGAAGACCAGGCCCGCCACCACCGCGATCGCACCCGCTATCGCCAGGTTGCGGGGGCTGAGAACCTCTTCGAGAGTCGGTCCGGTGGGCCTGGCCGGCAGAGGTTCGGGCCGCTTGGGCCAGTTCGCGGCCGGAGGGGCCGATCGCGTCGAGGCCGGCGTCGGGACGGGCGGCTGCGGCGGCGGTGACGAGCGGTGGGGCTGAGGAGCACCGGGGACATCCATCGGTGCAGGGACCGCCCGTGGTTCCGGTGGAGAGTGGCGTCGGTCTCTGAGATCCGCGACCTCCGCTTCCAGCGAGCTGATCCTTCGCTCAAGTACATCGATGCGCTCTTCGCTCATGCCCTCCAATTGTCGGCGGAGGGCAACTGGTTACACGACGGCTCCCGGATCAGCGGCGGCGGAACGCGCCCGGCAGGCCGATCACGGCGGCCGGCAGGTCCCGGCGGGATCGGGCCAGGGCATCCTCGAGCGCGCGGGCGGCTCCGGTGCCGTGGATCGGGTTCCCGTGGCCCACGAGCAGGTGCCTCGGCACATAGCTGCCGAGGGCCTTGCGGGGCGGGTTCATGCGCAGGCCGATGTGGACGCCGGCGCCGGCTTCGGAAGGTTTGAACATGGGGCTGGTGCCGATCGCTTCGGCGACGACCAGGGTCTGTTCGGCCTGCCACCACAGCGCCCGCTCTTTCCAGAGCCGGTTCTCGACCACCTCGATCGCTTCGAAAGGGGTGTTCCTGAGCTCGAGTGGCAGCACGACCAGCGGGATGTCCAGCCGGTCGGCGATCTTCTGCGAGTCACGGT
>JBEBXB010000281.1:0-3024 GCA_040391885.1 Conexibacter woesei
GGCAGCACGACCAGCGGGATGTCCAGCCGGTCGGCGATCTTCTGCGAGTCACGGTTGTGGCGGTCGAGTAGCTGCAGGACCGCGACCGGTCGGCCCAGCTCGGCGGCCCTTTCGACCGCGGCGGGATCGTCGATCGGATCGATGATCCAAACCTTGCCATCCGAGGCGAGGGCGTGGGAGGCGCGGGCGTTCGGCTCATCCATGACCCAGGTGATGCCGATGTCGCCATTCTCGATGATTTTCGCGCTCACGACCGGTCACCCCTCACTCTCATGCCGCAAGTGTAGACGGGAGTAGCATCGGTTCATGCTCTTTGCTCGCAAAGAAGTGACGATGCCCGATCCGGAGACCGCGTTGCCCGGCAGGCCGGAGCGCCCGTTCGCCGTCCCGGCCATGCATACCGTCCTCGGAAACCCGCTTGAAGGACCGTTCCCGGACGGGATCGAGACTGCCTATTTCGCCCTTGGCTGCTTCTGGGGAGCGGAGCGTCTTTTCTGGGGTCTGGATGGTGTCTGGACGACGGCTGTCGGTTACCAGAACGGAATCACTCCGAACCCCACCTACGAGGAGGTGTGCTCGGGGATGACCGGTCACGCCGAAGCGGTGCTGGTCGCGTTCGATCCCGATGTCATCTCCTATGAGCGGCTGCTCGAGGTGTTCTTCAGCGAACACGATCCGACTCAAGGCATGCGTCAGGGCAACGATGTCGGCAGCCAGTACCGCTCCGGCATCTTCACCGCGAACGAGTCTCAGGAAGCGGCCGCCAAACGGACGCGCGATGCCTACCAGGAGGCGCTGACCGGACGTGGGCTGGGGGAGATCACGACCGAGATCGCGCCGGCCGGGCCGTTCTACTACGCGGAGGGACCACACCAGCAGTACCTGGACAAGGTGCCGAACGGTTACTGCGGGCTGGCCGGCACCGGCGTCGCCTGCCAGGTCCCTGCCGCCTGAGTCGCGACGCGCCCGATCCGGGCCTCCCGCCAGGGATCGGGTCCGGACTTTTAGGTCATATAGACACAAAAATCCGGGTTCGATCGCCGGTGAAGGCCCTCTAGCCCCGCCGCCGCGGGTATCTCAACTAGGATTCCCGCGGTGTCTGCCGAGCTCAAGGTCGGGAATTGATCCCGACCCTTTCCTCATACCTCTTCGGAGTCTTCGCCATCACGGCGTCGGTCCTGGCCCTCTGGCTCGGGGCCTACTGGCTGCGCCGGTGGATCGTGCCCGAGTTCTCCGGAGCCCTGTCCCGCCTGGCCGAGCTCACCCTCGCCTTCGCGCTGTTGACGATCGCCCTCCAGCTGGTTGGTTCGCTCTCGATCCTGACGCCCGGCTGGATGCTCGCATCGTGCGTCGTGGTTCCCCTGGTCGCGGCCGGGCTCGGGTATCGCTTCGCTCCGCGTGACGTAGAGGAGATCGCCGCCCCGAAGGTGCCCACCTGGGCGCTGATGGTCGCGGTCGCCGTTGCCTCGTGGGTGGTCGCCGAGTGGAGCTTCCCGTCGCAGCTCAGCCTCGATCAGGGCATGTTCGGCGGCGACACCACCTGGTACCACATGCCTTCGTCGGCCCGGTTCATCCAGGACGCCTCGACGATCCCGCTCCACTACACCGATCCGCTCCGGCTGGCTGTCTGGCTCTATCCGCTCGGCGGGGAGCTGATGCACGGCGCGCTGATGGGATTGATGAAGAGCGACTGGCTCTCCCCGGTCTTCAACATGCTGCCGCTGGCCATCGGCCTGCTCGCGTGCTGGTGCGTCGGCCGTCCCTTCGGCGTCGGTCCGGCCACCCTCGTCGGTGGCGCGATCCTCCTCTCTTCAGGGGTGATGATCGAGACGCAGCCGGGTGAGGGCCGCAATGACATCATCTGCTTCGCGTTCCTGATCGCGTTCGCCGCGTTCCTGATCAACGGCCATCAGCGACGGGCGCCGAAGAGCGGTGCTGTCGAGGACGCCCCGGATCCCGATGCCCCGCTGCTCGACAAGGGGCCGCTGATCCTGGCCGGCATCGCGGCGGGCCTGGCGATCTCGATCAAGGTTTCGATGCTGGCGCCGGTCGGGGTGATCCTGATCGGGATGATCCTCGTCAGCGGCCGCGGACGGCGACTTCTCACCGCCCTTTACCTCGGTGTATCGATGTTCATCGTCGGCGGCTACTGGTACGTGCGTTCGGCGATCTACACCGGCGGCAACCCGGTGCCGGCGATCGGCTGGGGGCCGCTGAAGCTTCCGCAGCCCGACCAGATGCCGCTCGACCCGCGGCCCCGGTTCTCCGTCGCTCACTACATCGGCGATCCGTCGATCTATCGCTGGTGGTTCTTCCCGCGTCTCGACGATGCCTTCGGGGTGCTCTTTCCCCTGATCCTGGTCATGCTGGCCGCCGCGGCGACCTGGCTGGTCTTCAAGTCCCGCAACAAGATCGTCCGGGTCCTGGCCGCCGCCGCGCTCGTCACCGCCGTCGTCTACCTGTTCACGCCGCTCACCGCGGCCGGGCAGGAAGGACAGCCGCGCGGATTCTTCACCAACACCAGGTACCTGCTTCCGGGTCTGCTGCTGGCGATGACCCTGCTGCCGATCGTGCGGCCGCTGCGGTCGCCGGGCGAGCGAGCAAAGAAGGTCCTGATCTTCCTCACGGTCATCTTCGCGATCACCGTCCTGACCTCGCCCAAGTGGTACCCGAGCTATCTGCCGGGGGCGGTCTTCTTCTGCGTCGCCCTGGTGTGGGCGCCGGTCGGTCTGACCTGGCTGAAGGATCACGGCAAGGCTTCGCGGGGCCTGATCATCGGGGTCGTGGCCGCGATCGCGATCGTCGCCGCGGCCTGGGGCAGGGGCGAGGAGGTCGGCTACGCGAATAAGCACTACACCCGCTCGACCCTCTTCCTCCAAGAAGGCGGACCCCAGGAGGCCTTCTCGTTCACCCGAAACATGAAGAACAAGCGGATCGCCCTGGCGGGGTCCGGCGAGATCTTCTTCGGCCAGTACGGCTTCTACGGGATCGATCGCTCGAACCACGTCGAGTACATCGGCAAGG
>JBEBXB010000282.1:0-3009 GCA_040391885.1 Conexibacter woesei
GGCGGTCAATCCCCGGTGGCGTCCGCGTCGGCATCCCTCCCTGGCTACCGACGCGCCGGGTGCGGTGAGGGCCGCGCGGATACCCTGCTCGCGCGGCCCTTGCCCCCCGAACTCTCGTTGAATTGAGGAGGCAGGAATGAGTCATGCGCCCATGAAAACCCACCGCCGCACCACCCTATTCGTCCTGACGGCCGCCCTGGGGCTGCTGGTCGCGTTGGTAGCCCTGCCCACAGGCCCCGCCTCCGCTCAGGCACCCGTTCCCGCGCCAGTAAGCGCCCAGCCGGCAAACAAGTCAGGGCTCTTCGGAAGCCTCTTCCGGGCCGCTTCCGTCGAAGACCTGCTCGGCCACAAGTTCGTCTCGACCAAGGTCAAGGGCAGGAAGATGGCGGGAAAGAAGGTCCATCTCGAGTTCTTCCTTCACTCGCCCACGCCGGACAAGCCCGAAAAGCCCACTCTGGCGGCAGGGGCGGGATGCAACGCCATGGGTGCCACCTTCGTGACGAAGAACGGCCGCCTGCGCTGGAAGGGGCGGTTCATGAGCACCGCCATGGGATGCCCCAAGCACAACCACGACGCCTGGCTCCGCCGCCTGCTGAAACGTGGGATGAACGCCGAACTGTCCGGCAAGCGCCTCGTCCTCACCCGCGGCAAGACCCGTATCGCGCTGCGCCAGGTCAAGTAGCGGCGACGCTCCAGAGCGGGCATCCGATTCTGGGCTAGCCTTTCTCTATGAGACCCACAGCGGCGAAGCTCCTGATCTCATCCCTCCTCGGCTTCGTTGCCGTGCTGATAGCCGCGGTCCCGGCGGGAGCGCTGACTCCGTCTCAGCCTCTGGAGACGTCGCTTTCGGCATCGCCCAGTTCGGTCTCATGGCCGGACGCCACGGATTTCCAGTACCGGCTCGGGGTGAAGGCGGGCCCCGAAGGGCTCGATGCCACGGTGACGTTTCGGGGCTCTCCCTGGGGCATCGATCGAGTGGACGGGAGCCCGGTCGAGGTCGGCCGGGCGCGCCTCGAGGGATCCGGCGAGCTCGAGGTCATTCCGGTGGCCATGCCCATGGTGTTGAACTTGAACGCCTGCTACCGGGGCGCTATGGGATGGCCTTCCATGTTCCGCCTGACCCTGGGCCCGGGGGAATCGGCCACGGTACTCGCGGATGCGAAGCTCCTGGCCGCGCCGCTGCCCGGCATGAACCAGGGGATAACCGCCGAGTTCCGGAGGGAAGAGGGCGGGATCGAGGAGTTGTTGACCGCCCCGCTCGCGATCCGCGGCAAGCAGGGCGTGCTGATCAAGACCGATTTCGCAGGCGCCAAGAAGGCGCATTCCATCCAACGGATCCCCAGCGGCGGGTTCCGGCTGGCCGGAAGCACCGATCCTGCCCTCCCCCGCACCGAGATCCTCATCAAGGCCACCGGCATCATGGGAGTGAAGGCTCCCCGGACGGTGAGGCTGGTCAAGGTGCGCACCGACGGCGACGGGCGTTTCCGCACCGGGAAGCTGAAGCTGAAGCGCACGGGCATCTGGAAGCTGAACACGGCTCTCGCGAATCCCGGCGAGTTCGACAACCACCCGCACTGCGCCGGGGTCGTGAGGGTGTGGCCGAAGAAGCGGCGGGCAACCACCGCCAACCTCAACGGCCACACCTACGTCTCTACCAGCGTCTGGGGACGAGATCTGAAGGGTCAGAAGGTCCGGCTGAAGTTCTTCCGGCACGCCGATGTCACCGGCCGACCGAAGCGCCCGACCATGGTCGCCAGCGCCGGCTGCAATCAGCTCGGCACCCGTTACCGGGCTAAGAACGGGCGACTCCGCTGGACCGGGCGAGTCATCGGCACCAAGATGGCCTGCCGGCCCAGCCACGACCGCTGGCTCACGGGCCTGCTCCGGCGCGGGATGCGGGCCACTCTGGCCGGCGATTCGCTGGTCCTGACCACGCGCAAGACGGAGATCGTGCTGCGGCGAGTCAGGTAGGCGGCGGGACCGAAGCCCCGCCGCCCGGACAAGCCTGGTTCAGGACCGGTTGAGGTCCCGCAGCACCGTCTGCAGGATGCCGCCGTTCTGGATGTAGCGGATCTCGTTCGGGGTGTCCAGACGAACATCCGCTTCGAAGACGATCGGATCGGCGCCGTCCCGGGTCGCGGTCACCTCGACCGTCTTGGCCTCACCGTTCTGGAGGTCGCCGATCGAGATCACTTCCTCGCCAGTCAGGCCGAGGGTCTCGACCGTCTCGCCCTCGGGGAACTGCAGCGGGGCCACGCCCATCCCGATCAGGTTGGAACGGTGGATCCGCTCGTAGCTCTCGGCGATGACCGCCCGGACACCGAGCAGGGCCGTTCCCTTGGCGGCCCAGTCCCGGGAGGAACCGGAGCCGTACTCCTTGCCGGCCAACACGACCAGCGGGATCCCCTCGTCGGCATAGCTCATGGCCGCCTCGTAGATGCTGGTCTCCGTCTTCTCCGGGAACTTCAGCGTGTAGCCGCCGGCCCGCTCGACCAGCTGGTTGCGCAGCCGGATGTTGGCGAAGGTCCCGCGGACCATCACCTCGTGATTGCCCCGGCGGGAGCCGTAGGAGTTGAAGTCGGCCGGGCCGACCCCCTGCTCGATCAGCCAGGCACCGGCCGGGCTGTCCTTCTTGATCGCGCCGGCCGGGGAGATGTGGTCGGTGGTGATCGAGTCGCCGAGAACCGCCATCACGCGGGCGCCTTCGATCGGCGACAGCCCGGGCGGATCGGCCGGCATGTCCTCGAAGAAGGAGGGACGGCGGACGTAGGTCGAGTCCGGCCAGGTGTAGCGATCGCCCTCGGGAACCTTGACGTCCTGCCAGTTCTGATCGCCCTTGAAGACGTCGCCGTAGCTCTTGGTGAACATGTCGCGGCGGATCGAGTCCCCGACGACCTTCGAGACCTCTTCCGGATCGGGCCAGATGTCGTCGAGGTAGACGGGGTTGCCGTCCTGGTCCTCGCCGAGCGGATCGTTCTGGATGTCGATGTCCATCCGGCCGGCGAGGGC